>NZ_JBFUGA010000073.1:0-29290 GCF_056403155.1 Methylobacterium sp. P3_A11 | reverse complement strand
GGGTCGTGGCCTTCACGCGGTCGATTTCATCGGTGTCGTGCGCCATCACCACGGTGCTGCCGTCGGCGAGGGCCAGCGCGGCCGCCCAGGTCTCGTCCTGCAGGCTGCGCCCGGCGAGGTCGACCGTCGCGCTCACCCGGTACGCATCGCCGTCCCGCGGCAGACGCCCCGGCAGCGCGCCGAGATTGCCCGCCCGGCGCGTCCCGTCCGGCGCGAACAGGCCGCCGTAATGGGTGGCGTGGACATCCATGGCGATCCAGGTGTCGACGCGGGCCGCCGCGTCGGCCGCGTCGGCGGCGGCGGTCCGGACCTCCAGCCGGAGCGTCTCGGCGAGTTCCTCGCGCAGGTAGTCGGCGGTCTGCCAGTAGACGAAGGCGAACATCGCCAGGGCGAGCAGGGCCGACCACAGGGCGATGCCGAGCGCCCAGCGGATCGCGGTGGACCGGAACAGGTCGGCCGGGCGGAGCAGATCAACCATCGGGCGCCAGCGCGAACCCGGTGCCGCGCACGCTGTGGATCAGGGGGGGCTCGCCGCCCGCCTCCAGCTTCCGGCGCAGGCGCCCGACATGGACGTCGATCAGGTTGGATTTGGGCGTGAACCGGTAGTTCCAGACCTCCTCGAACAGCATCGCCCGGGTCACGATCTGCCCAGGGCGGCGCATCAGGTATTCGAGGAGCTTGAGTTCCCGCGGCAGCAGATCCAGCTCGCGGGTGCCGCGCCGGCCCGTGCCGGCGATCAGGTCGACCGCGAGGCTGCCCACGTGCAGGACGGTCTCGCGGCTGTCGACCGGGCGGCGCAACAGCGCCTCGATGCGCGCCGCGAGTTCGCCCAGTGCGAACGGCTTGGCGAGGTAGTCGTCGCCGCCGGCGCGCAGGCCCCGGATCCGCTCGTCGACATCGCCCAGGGCGCTCAGGACCAAGGCCGGCGTCCGGTCCCCGTCGCGGCGGAGATCCTGGAGGACGCTCAGGCCGTCCCGGCCGGGGAGCATCCGGTCGAGGATGATCGCGCCCCAGACGCCGTCCCGGGCCGCCTGGGCTCCGTCCGGGCCGGTCGCGGCCCAGGCGACCTCGTGGCCGCGACCGCGCAGGTCATCGAGCACGTCCCCCGCGGTCTCCGCGTCATCCTCGATCAGCAGAAGCTTCGCCACGTCTGCCCCCGCTCCGGTTCGCACGCCCCGGCGCATGCCCGGCCCGCACTCCTTGTGCCGGACTTCGCCACGCAAATCGCCCCGGGGGCGCCACTGTGAACCCGAATTTAATGGCATGGCATCGGGTTGGCTCCCTTATTGGAATGACTCTAGCACGTTCCGCCGCCGCCCGTGCGCGCCGGCAGGTGCGCCTTCCGGATTCCACCGATGCGGACTTGGTCTCGCTTCCCCTGCCCGTTCCGGGCCGTCCCGCGCGGCCGGAGGATGGTGGGTCATGCCTAGGAAGCGGCGCCCGCGGCGCCTGATCAACCGCTACGCGAAGTGTCGCCTGTACGATGTCGAGACCGGGACCTATGTGACCCTCGACCGGCTCAAGGACCTGCGCGGCGAAGGTTTCGAGGTCGTGGTGCGTGAGGTCGAGACGGGGCGTTTCGTGACGGAAGACGTGCTCCGGCCAGGCCTCGACGCATGAGGATCCGCGATCTGCGGACCGCGGCGGCCGGTCGCGGCCGGCCGAACCCCTGCCGGTGCCCTTCAGCCCGACGGTGCCCCTCATGGCGCTGACCGCCGAGACATCGGCCGCCGCCCGTCACGCCGAGGCCGACGACCAGATCCGGGCCGACGACCGGTTCCCGTCCGACGCGCCGGCGGCGAAGCCTGAGCGCGGGACGGCGCGGGCCGAGGCGCGCACGGAGCCGGCCCGGCGCGGCGGGCGCGTGTGGCTCGTGGTGATCCTCGCCGTTCTCGCGGCGGCCGGCTGGTATTACCGGGATCCGCTTCTCGCGCGGCTGGGTCTGGCACCGGCCGCACCCGAATCGGGCACGCCCGAAACGAAGGCCGCGGACGCGCCGGCTCAGTCCGACCTCGTCACCCTCGACGAAGCCGGCCAGAAGCGGATCGGCCTCGCGGTCGGGACGGCGGAGACGCGCCGGATCGTGCTGCCGGTGCGCGTCCCGGGCACGGTCGCCTTCGACGAGCGGCGGGTGACGCACCTCAAGCCGCGCACGCAAGGACGGGTGCTGAGCCTCGCGGTCCAGCCCGGCGACCGGGTCCAGGCGGGCGAGACCCTGGCGACCCTCGACGCCGCCGGCCTCCTCGACGCGCGTAACGGCTACCTCGCCGCGCAGGCCTCCCTCGGCGAGGCGCAGGCCTCCGAGGCAGTGGCGGCGCTGCAGCTCAAGCGCGGCCAGGAGCAGCTCAAGTTCGGCGGCGTCGCCCAGGCCGAGGTGGAGCGGCGGCAGGTCGATCTCGCCAAGGCGCAGGCGGCGGTGAAGTCGGCCCAGGCCAATACCGAGATGTACCGGGCGCAGTACCAGCGCCTCGCCCCGACCGAGGGGGCCGCCCCGGGGACCAGCGCCATCGTGACGCCGATCGCCGGGGTCGTGACCAGCGTCGGCGTGACTCTGGGCGAGGTCGTCGACACCACCCGCGACGCCTTTACGGTCGCCGATCCGACGCGCATCCTCGTGCTGGCCAATCTCTACGGGCCGGATACCGCCCGGGTGAAGGCGGGCGACAGCGCCTCCGTGGAGAGCCCGGTTCCGGGTCACGATCCCTTCGAGGGACGCGTCCGCTCGGTGAACGCCGCCCTGGATCCGGCCACCAACACGGCCCCCGCCCGGATCGAGCTCGACAACCCCGGCGATCTGCTGCGCGCCAACATGTTCGTCTCGGTCACGATCGCGGCGGATCTCGGCCGCGACGGCGTCACGGTCCCGGCGGCCGCGATCCAGCAGACCGAGCAGGGACCGATCGCCTTCGTGCGCGTGGCCGAGGACCGGTTCGAGCGGCGCGCCCTGATGCTCGGGATCCAGCGCTCCGACTGGGTCGAGGTGAAGAGCGGCGTCGCGGCCGGCGACACCGTGGCGACGAAGGGCAGCTTCGGGCTCAAGGCGATCCTGCTGCGCAGCCTGCTCGGCTCGACGGATTGAGGCCCCCGATGCGGTCGTGGTTCGCCCTCCTGGTCCGCCGCCGGTTCCTGGTCCTGATGATCGCGCTCGCGGCGGCGGCGGGGGGCGTGGCCAACCTCGAAGGCCTGTCGATCGACGCGGTGCCGGACATCTCGCCCAAGCAGGTGATGATCCTGACCCTGTCGCCGGGGCTCGGCGCGCTGGAGGTCGAGCGGCTCGTCACCTTCCCGGTGGAGAACGCCATGGCGGGGGCGCCCAGCCTCACCGGGATTCGCTCGACCTCGCGGGCCGGGGTCTCGGCGGTCTACGTCACCTTCGCGGACGGGATGTCGATCACCGAGGCGCGCAGTCAGGTCTTCCAGCGCCTGCCGGCGGCCAAGGGCATGATGCCGGCGGGCGTCGGCGACCCGCAGATGGGTCCCATGGCGACGGGTCTCGGCGAGATCTACCAATTCGAGCTGCGCGGGCCGGCCTACACGCCGATGCAGCTCCGCCGCACCCTGCAATGGACGATCGCGCCGAAGCTGAAGCTCACCCCCGGCATCGCCGACGTGAACATCTACGGCGGCCAGATGCCGACCTACGAGGTCCGGGTCTCGGCCGATGCCCTCCGCCGCTACGGCGTCGGCCTCGCCCAGGTCTTCACGGCGCTGACCGACAACAACGCCGCCCGCGGGGGCGCCTATATCGAGCACAACGACCAGCAGGAGACGATCCGCGGCCTCGGCCTCGCCAAGGGGCCGGAGGACATCGCCAACATCGTGGTCGCCACCGGGCCGGGCGGCGTGCCGGTGACGCTCGGGACGCTCGGCCAAGTGGTCGAGGCGCCGAAGGTCCGGCTCGGGGCCGTGACGCACGACGCGCAGGGCGAGACAGTCGTGGGTATCGCGATGATGCAGCTCGGGGAGAATGCCAGCGCGGTGGTCGAGAAGGTCAAGAAGACGGTCGACGACCTGCGCCCGCAACTGCCGCCGGGCATGGAGATCGTCCCCTATTACGACCGCAGCGCCCTTGTGGACCGCACGATCCACACCGTGGAGCACAACCTCCTCGAAGGCGCGGTGCTCGTTATCGTCGTCCTGCTGCTGCTCCTCGGCAACCTCCGCGCCGGGCTGATCGTGGCGGCCGCGATCCCGCTCGCGATGCTGATGGCCTTCGCGGGCATGCGGCTGCTCGGCCTGTCGGGCAACCTGATGAGCCTCGGCGCCATCGATTTCGGCCTGATCGTCGACGGCGCGGTGGTGATGGTCGAGAACGTCCTGCGCGCCCGCGGCGAGCATCCGGACCGGCCGCCCGCGGACCTGATCCGCGACGCCGCCGCCGAGGTGGCCAAGCCCGTGATGTTCGCGGTGGCGATCATCATCCTGGTCTACGTGCCGATCCTCGCGCTGGAGGGCGTGGCCGGCAAGATGTTCGTGCCGATGGCGCTGACGGTCATCCTGGCCCTGTCGGGCTCGCTCGTCGTCACCATGACGCTGATGCCGGCGCTCGCCGCGATCTTCCTCGCCGGACGCGGCGTCGGCGAGCGCGAGACGCGCCTCGTCCACTGGATGCGGGCCGCCTACACGCCGATGCTGCGGGCCGCCGAGCGCCACGCCCTCATGACCGTGCTGGCGACGCTTGCCCTCTTCGCGGCCTCCTGCGTCCTGGCGACGAGGCTCGGCGGCGAGTTCCTGCCGAAGCTGTCGGAGGGCTCGATCGTCATCACCTCCGAGAAGCTGCCCGGCATCGATCTCTCCGCCTCGCTCGCCACGGTGACCCGCATCGAGCGGGTGCTGAAGTCGTTCCCGGAGGTGAAGCGCGTGGTCTCGCTCACCGGCAGCGCCGAGATCCCGACCGATCCGATGGGCGTCGAATCGACCGACAGCTTCATCACCCTCACCGACCCCGCCACCTGGAAGACCGCCGACACGCAGGAGGGCCTCGTGGCGGCCTTCGACAAGCGCCTCAAGGAGGAGGTGCCGGGGGTGGCCTATACCTTCTCCCAGCCGATCCAGATGCGCATGGACGACCTGCTGGAGGGCGTGCGCGGCGACGTGGCGATCAGCCTCTACGGCGACGACCTGAAGGTCCTCAAGGACACGGCCGACGCCCTCGTGCGCACGGTCTCCGGGATCGACGGGGCGGCGGATGTGAAGGCCGAGGCGCAGGCCGGCATGCCGGCGCTCACGATCCAGGTCGACCGCGCCAAGGCGGCCCGCTACGGCATCAACGTCTCGGACGTGCTCGACATGGTCGAGAGCATCGGCGGCCGCACCAGCGGCGTCGTCTACGGCGACGACAATTCGATCACCGAGATCGTTGTCCGACTGGACCCGGCCGACCGCAGCGACATCGAGCGGATCCGCGCCCTGCCGGTCAGCCGTCCCGGCACCGGCGATCCCGGCCGGGAGGCGGGCAGCCGTATGATGGTGCCGCTGGCGATGGTCGCCAGCGTGGACGTCGCCTCCGGCCCGGCGCAGATCAGCCGCGAGCGCCTGCAGCGTCGGATCTCCGTGCAGGCGAATGTCCGCGGCCGCGACGTCCAGAGCTTCGTGGACGCCGCCAAGGCCGCCGTCGCCCAGCAGGTGACGCTGCCGCCACGCTACGCGCTGGTCTGGAGCGGGCAGTTCCAGAACCTTCAGGAGGCGACGGCCCGGCTTACCGTGGTGGTGCCCGCGGCGCTCGCGGCGATCCTGCTCCTGCTGGTGGTGATGTTCGGTGACATCCGCCTCGCCGGGCTGATCTTCCTCAATGTGCCGGTGGCCGCCACCGGCGGCATCCTGGCGCTGACGCTTCGCGACATGCCGTTCTCGATCTCGGCGGCGATCGGCTTCATCGCGACCTTCGGCATCGCGATCCTGAACGGCGTGGTGCTGACGAGCTACATCCGCGACCTGGAGGCGACCGGCCTGGACCCCCGGGAGGCGGCGACGCAGGCGGCCGAGATGCGGCTGCGCCCGGTGATGATGACCGCCCTGGTGGCGGCGTTGGGCTTCCTGCCGATGGCGCTCTCCACCAGCGCGGGCGCCGAGGTGCAGCGGCCGCTGGCCACCGTGGTGATCGGCGGCCTGATCTCCGCGACGCTGCTCACCCTGGTGGTGCTGCCGGCGGTCTATCCCGTGGTCGCGGGCCTGCGCCTGCCCTTCCGCGGGAGGCCCGCGCCCGCGACCCCGCGCCCGGCCGGGGCACGGCGACGGGCGGCGACCGATGCGTGAGCGCGTATCCCCGCCACCTGCGGCGCCGGAATCGTATCCACAATCGGTATGGGGATACGCAATTCTGGCCCGCTGCTCACAAGCATCGAAAAAGACTATGGTGATCCCGATCGGAACAGGAGTCCGGCATGCTGGACGGCGAAGCCTTTGCCCATGAGATCGCGGCGCTCCTGATCGCCGACATCAAGACGTCCGGCGCGCGCACGCGGGCCGAACTCGAGGAAGCCTGCCGGATCTCCCTCGAGAGTCTTCTCGGCGACGCCGCGGTGCCGCCCCAGATCGCCGTCCTGATGCCGATCGGCCTGGACCGGTGGCCGCGGGTGGTCGTGAAGGGACGCCCCCTGCCGGACGTGTAGGGCCGGCCTGACCGTCCTTCAGCGGCCGATGACGCCCGTGCCGCCGGTGGGGCCGATGGCGTTCGGTCCGGTATTCGGGGCGGGCGTCGCGGCCTGATTGCGCTGGATGTCCATCCGGAGCGTATCGCTCCGGGTCGTCTGCTCCTGACGCAGGGCGCGCATCTGGCCATTGGTTTCCATGGACCGATTGGCGGCGTTGGGGTTGGTCTGCTGCACCTGAGCCCGGGCGGGCGTCGCGACGAATGCGGCCAGGCAGAGGCCGGAGAGGACGAGGTGGCGCATGGGGAAGCTCTCGCGCTGAAGGCTCTTGCCGGGTCGACCCGTCGCGGGGCTGCCGGGTTCCCTCCGGTCGGTGTCGCATCGCCGGCGCGACCGGCCGTCCACGCGTCGCGCGGACTGGTTAGCGGGATCCTGCGGAGTCGTCGGCTCCTTCACCTCTTGTTAACGGATCCGGGCAACGCTGCAGGAGGCGATGTTGCGAGAGGCGTTATGCGAGCCCTGTCGGCGGAGGATGAGCAGGCGGTCGAGCGCCTGACGCTTCAGCTCCTTCACGATGCCTATTGCGACCTCGCCGCCGTGTTGCGCGGCGCCCAGCCGCAGGCGGCGGCTGCGATCCTCGGGGTCATGGAGCAGCGCGTGACCGACGTCCTCAGCCGGATCTGCCGCCAGGGGTCCGAGGGAACGGCCTCGGTCGAGATCGCCGTCGCCGTCGGCGAGCGGATCGGCGAGATCATGGATCAGGCGCACGGGCGGGACGGCCGGAGCGAGCGGGCCGCGTAAAGACCCGATGGAAAATCTCAACAACGCACTCCAGCGCGCATCCAGCTACGCCAAACGATACCGGCTGTAGGATTTCCAGCGGGCGCAGGTTCGAAACCGCGGTTCAAAGCACCATCCCGGTTCCGTCCATTGTCCAGCCTCGAGTTGGTGCTTCCTCCCTGCACCAGGGAGAGAAACAGGGAGCAAACTGGCTTCTGCGGTGTACGCCAACCTCGACACGAGAGATTTTCTCCCCTCCCACCGCACAACATCATCCCTGCTTATAAATGCGATCCCGTTCCGACCTGGCCGCTTCAGATCCGGTATTGTTCATTATTTGTTCCGATGATTTGGTCCTTGAAACGGCTCCCGTTACGATCCAAATTGGGAATGCTCGACAGACAGCCGAGCATTCACATGCGACCGATCGCAATCGGTAGCTGTGCTTCACCAAAGTCTTGCAGCGGTAGGCTTCCACATGCCGCAGCGGCTTCGACAGCTTCCCCAGGAACCACACGCGCTGCGTGAGGGGGAATCTGTCGTCGGTCGTTGCGCGGTTGCCCTGCGCTCGGTCTCTGATCTGGAGACCGCCAATGTCTGTATCTACGTCAAAGCTTGTGGCGTTACGAGCGCCAGCTAACACTTTTCCAATCGACGGGGCGCCGCGGATCGAGATTGGACCGGGTATCGAGGCGCGATATGGCCTCTGTCCCTGCAGTGCACTCAAAGCTAATCCGAACAGGGTCCGCGTTCATCCCAAGCAGCAGATCACGAAGCTCGCGCGCGCCATCGAGGTGACAGGTCCCCTCGCCCCGGTAATCGTCGGCGAGGATTACATGATCCTGTCCGGCCATGCGCGGGTCGAGGCGGTTCGCGCGGTTTCCGAGTCGATCCCCATCGTGCAGATCTTCGGCCTATCTGAAGCTCAGAAACGATCATTCCTCCTCTCGGACAATCGTGTCGGCGAGGATGCACGGCTCGACCGACAGCGGCTCGCCGAGCAAATCCCAGAGCTGACGGTGCTCCTCCAAGATGCGGGCTTCGAGATTTCCGACGCAGGCTTTGAGATCGCTGAACTCGACGCCTTGCGTCTCGATTTCGCCGATCACATTGACGCCGATGATGTCGTCGATCCTGCACTGCTGCAGGAGCCTCTGATCCTCCGTCCGGGAGACCTGCTTCAACTCAAGGAGCATCGTCTTGCTGTCGGCGATGCGCGCGATGCGGCCTTGTTAGACCGCCTGTCGGCGGGGGCTGCAGCCGAGTGTGCCTTCCTTGACGTGCCCTACAACCTCTCCCGGGCGGAGCTCAGCGCGCGTGGGAAAGCCCAGCACGCGGATTTCGCTTTTGCGTCCGGCGAGATGAGTCAGCGGGAGTACGTAGCATTCCTGTCGGCGGCCTTCGAAAACGCTGCACGGATCTCGGCGCCAGGGGCGGTGCACTTCGCCTGCATCGATTGGCGACACGTGCAAGACCTGATTGAGGCGGCTTTAGGTGTTTACGGTGCTTACCTCAACCTCGTCGTCTGGAACAAAACGAACGCCGGCCAGGGCGGTCTCTATCGCAACCAGCACGAGTTGATCGGCGTGTTCCGTGTCGGCGAGGCACGTCACCGCGACAACGTCCAGTTGGGACGGCATGGTCGCAATCGGTCGAATGTCTGGACCTATCCCGGGGCCAATGGTTTTGGCGCGGAGCGGCTCGCGGATCTTGCCGCCCATCCAACGGTCAAGCCTTTGCAAATGGTTGCAGATGCGCTGAAGGACGTAACGCGACCCGGCGCGGTGGTGCTGGACACGTTCGTGGGCTCTGGAACGACGATTCTGGCGGGTGAGCAGGTCGGCCGGCGCGTACGGGCGGTGGAGATCGAGCCGCGCTATGCTCAGGTCGCAATCCGCCGGTGGGAGCGAATGACGGGGGGCACGGCCGTTTGTGCCGAGACTGGTCTGAGTCTCGACGAAATGCAGCGGGACCGCCTGGAGGCACAAACAAATACTTCATCGGTGCCAGAACGATCGAAAGCGTTCCCGATATCAGCTCAGCCTGAATCGGATCGGCTCCAGGGCGATCCCGTTGCATCGCCTCCGCCGCGTAAGCGCACGCGATCTCGCGTAGCATGACCGAAAAGACAGGGCGGCGAACGATTGCGGCTCGCTGCCCGTTCCGCTTCTCTCGGGATCCGCAAAGATCAGCCCCGTCGTAATCCATCGTCAAATCAAAATCTGGGATGTTCAATTAATTGGCAAAGAAACGAGCATGACGTATCTTGAGTTGTGTGTCGGGCTTTAGTAGATCCGTTGTTGACGAGGCCGGTTGTCGGTCTTATATTCTGGTCGCTGCTCCTACCGAGTAGCGTCAACGAACTGGGTTCGTTCCATAAGCCTGATGGAAATTCCGAGCGCATCATGCGCGTAGGGCATTCTAGGGCGTCGAAAACTCTCCACGAGAGTTGTGGCGTGCTGGTGTGTCATCGTGTGATGTGCCGGTTTTTCTTGAGGTTTATCGATGAATGACGATGATTACACTGTCGGGCCTGGGCGTCCTCCACGTAAAAATCAGTTTCAAAAAGGCAAATCCGGTAACCCTGCGGGCCGCCCTCGGGGACGACCAAATCGTAAGACTATCGATAAGATCTACAATGAGATGTTTTTTGAATACAAAGTAACAGTCAATGGACGCGAGGGGGCGCGCAGGACCAGCCTCTATGCTGCTCTGATGATGGTTTGGTGGCAGAAAGCTATGGCGGGCGACCTTGTCGCTATCGAGAAGATCACGGGGCGTATTGAAACGAGGTTGGACAGTGAGCCGATCCCGAGAGGCGCCGCGGATAGCCCTGAGGATGATTCTGAGATCCTGCGCCGATACGGCCTATCGGATCTCATCGGGCGCCGGGATGGCGATGAAGGTAGCGAGGAGGGGACCGACGAAAATCTGAGGGCGGCAGATGACGACGATTGATCGTCAGCGCGTTTTGCGGGCTCTCCTGCGCGGCGAACTCGGCGCCTTCGTGCACCGGACGTTTCAGGCTCTCGAGCCTGGGACTCCCTATCTGTACAACTGGCATCACGATCACTTGGCTTGGCAGCTCAGGCGCGTCGCCCGTGGCGAGCTTAAGCGACTGATCATCAATGTGCCGCCGCGCTCAATGAAGTCCATTACGGTCTCGGTGGCATTTTCTGCGTRGCTCCTGGGACACGATCCGACCCGACGGATCATCGCGGTCTCGTACGCCGCCGATCTCGCCCGGAAGCTGTCACAAGACACCCGTACCGTGATGGAGAGCGCGTGGTTTCAGGATTTATTCCCCGATTGCCGTTTGGTGCCGGGCCGACAACGCGATACGGAGCTCACAACTACACGTCGAGGCGGGCGGCTAGCAGTCGGGCTCGGTGGGGGGCTGACCGGGCGCGGCGCTGATATCATTCTAGTCGACGACCCGATGAAGGCGATCGATGCATTCTCGGCGGCCGAGCGGCGGCGGGTCATCGAGTTCTACGAAGGTACGCTGATCTCGCGGCTGAACGATAAGGCCAAAGGCGCGGTCGTCCTCGTGATGCAGCGCCTGCACGCAGATGACCTGTGCGGCCATCTTCGCGCGCGAGCCGCCGAGGATTGGGAGCTGGTAGAGCTTCCCGCGATCGCCGTCAGGGACGAAGCGTTCCGGCTGAGCGATAGGCCGAATCATGTCTACCAACGACCGCGCGGTGAGGTGCTCCAGCCCGGGCGTGAGCCCCTCGTGGTGTTGGAAGGATTGCGCCGTCAACTCGGCACGCTCACCTTCAGTGCCCAGTACCAGCAGGCGCCGGTACCGGCTGAGGGCAACGTGATTCGCAGGTGTTGGCTGCGCTACTATACGGACGCCGAGTGGCCGGAGGGGTTTGAGCGGGTCGTGGTGTCCTGGGATACCGCTTCGACGTTGGGCGAGGCCAGCGACTGGTCGGTCGGGACGGTCTGGGGGGCGCTTGGCTTAGACTATTACCTGCTCGACGTCGTGCGCGAGCGTCTCGAAGCACCTGAGCTGCGGCGGGAGATCGTAAGCCTCAGCCGACACTGGCGGGCGAATGCCACTTTGATCGAAGATACAGAGCTTGGGCGCGCTCTTCATCAAGATCTGCGCCRCAGCGGTGCCTTGTCGACGCTTCTCCATCGCTCGCGCTTCGACAAGGAGGCAAGGCTTTTGGCACAAGCGGCTCGGTTCGAGGCGGGGCAGGTCCATCTACCTTCGGAAGCGCCATGGCTCGCCGACTACATCTCGGAGCTACTGGCCTTTCCGAATGGGCGGCACGACGATCAGGTTGACAGTACCTCTCAGGCTCTCGACCACCTGACCGCCCGCGCAATGCCGCCTCCCCCGCTGCGGCGCCGAAATCCTGTGCGTCGAGAGATCGAGCGTCGCTGATGCGGCTCTCGCATTCGACGACTCGATCAACATAGGTCGGGCTGAGTGAGCGGTGATTCGTAGGATTACGTCCTTAATTTTGGAAGATGCGCAGTGGTGTCCTATTCGACTGGACTGCTTCGCGGAAACGAGCGGTAATGCTCGTGCAACGAAGCAGTTTATGCTTGTCTGCGCAGAGCATTGAGCATGAAAATGCATAGCTTATGCAGCGTCATTTTTCAGCGCGCGCCTGTCGTATGTTCCATTGATATAGATAGGCGATTGCAAGAGCCGCGTCTGCCGCAGCTCAGGCCTGGACCAGGACTCGGAGTGCGGCCCTCAACCCCAGTGCTCCGACGCAAGACGCTTGGCCGATCCGTATTCTGTAACCCATCGGCCGGACGCGAAGACAACCGACACCCCTATGCCGGTTAGCTGATGCAGGCCGTCCGCACGCGGACCAAGGCTTTTCGGTGATCGCATCGCCCTGCAGGCTGGTCCAGCCGCGTGCGGGGTCATGCCAGTGGCGGGGCAGATCCCGCCGGCAGCCCGAGGCGCGCCATGTACTCACGTTGTCCAAGTCAGCTCAACTCTCTCCTGTCGGCGTTCGACCGTCTTTCCGGAGAGCAGGCGGTTTGCCGGCCTTCGGCTGGATGCCCGACGCTATCCCCCACCCCGGCGGCTTGAGGGGTGGTCATGTCAAACCGCAGGATTTCCTGGGCCGCGGCCCTCCGTGAATTGAAGACCGATCGCGTCGGCCGCTGCGCGGTACGCGAGGAGCGTTTGCGCACGAGCGCGGGTCTGCGCGGTGCGCCGAGTCTCGCCATGAGCGTCTGGCGCGGACGCTCCGGTCGCCGCTACGTCGTGGTCATCCAGCCCCTCGATGCTCCCGACTTGGTTGCAGATCAGGCGGCCGTCATCCTCGCGGTCGCTCGCGACCCACAAGGGCAGGCCATCCTCGTCGCGGCCCGCGCCTGCGAGGCAGGCGATCCGGGCTTCCTCGGTTGGCTCGCGGCCTGTGCCAAGCTTGGCGCGGGCGAGGTGCACGCATACCGGCTGGCCGAGGCTCGGTCTGAACGCATAGCGATCGCGGCGGACCTGGACGGGCCAAGGGCGGATGCCATTGCGGAGATGGCCTGATGGCGCGCCGCGAGTTCAGCAAGGCGGTGCTGCGTGCCGCTCTCACCCGCGCGGACGGGCGCTGCGAGGGGCAGCTCACGGATGGAAGCCGCTGTCCATGCAGATTGCAGGTCGGGCGCTTCCACTATGACCACGTCGTTCCCGCCGCCCTGACGGACGACGCCTCGTTGGGCAATTGTCAGGTGCTGTGCCGCCCCTGCCATGCGGCCAAAACGGTGACGGATATCGGTATGATCGCTCGGGTGCGCCGGATCCGCGATCGACATACGGGCATCGCTGACCCACACCGCCGGCCATTGCCCGGTAGCAGGGCCAGCCCGTTCAAGCGGCTGATCGGCGGCGGGGTCGTCCGACGCCATACCGGTGAGCGGTTGGATCGAGGTGACAAATAGAATGTCACCTCGCGGAGCTGAGCCATGCGTGTTGGATTCGGAAGATCTACGGAAACTATTTTCGATCATCGGTCAGGTTGAAATTCAATTTCATCGCTACCGTGCAAAATTAATCTTGACAAGCCGAGGATAAATTTGTGGTCAAAAATAAGATGTGGCAGAACGATGCTCGTAAGAGATTGAATCTGCCTTTCCGTCAGGCTGGAGCGGGCCAGACCAAGCGCCCCTGATGGATCGGCGGCAGCCGTCAAGGCGTGCGCTCGTCGGCGCCGACGTTCCAGCGGTCAAAGCCACGGGCGCGCTCGCGCTGGCCCAAACCGCGACCCGGATCCATCGTTTACTCGTCCTTAACCATAATTTCAGATGCTGCATCGGCAGGAGGTGCGGCTTTGCAGCTGCGGTCGCAATCAGGATGTGTGATCGGAAGACTCGTTTTCCGATGAGGTGAGTACCATGATCGCTTTATCGGGAAGACCATCGCGTAAAAATACGAACGATCACGCCGAGCATTTGCCTTCGTATCAAGTCACCTGCAACGAAATTAATCACGCGCACTGTTTAAAATCATTAAAATTATTTGTAATAATGGAGTACCCGATACATTACCTATCGAGAGAAGATAATTTTTGACCACTTGGAACGTACCATCCTCGCCTGGTATTCAAATGCGAAGAATTCGGAATCGGTGAATGTTGACGCTCACTCGCACGCCGCTGCGAATTAGCTTGTTCGGAGGGGGGACGGATTACCCCGAATACTTCGAGCGTGCGCCCGGCGCTGTGATCGGAGCCGCCATTGACAAGTACATCATTATTGCAGCGTTGGATTTGATCGGCTGCCAGGATTACAATTATCGATTGAGCTATTCCCGGGTCGAGCACTGCCAGCGCATCAGCGAGATCGATCATCCCGTCGTCCGTGAGGTTCTGTCCCATTTCGATGTCCAAAACCGTTTGGACATCAGTATCATCTCCGACTTGCCCGCCGCCGGGAGCGGTCTCGGCTCGTCGTCGGCCTTTACGGTCGGTTTTCTGAAGACGGTCTATGCGTTGTTGGGCCAGAAGCCCACGAAGATCGAGCTGGCCAAGAAGGCGATTCACGTCGAGCGCGAGATCTTGCGCGAGAATGTCGGCGTCCAGGACCAGCTCCACGCCGCGTTCGGTGGGATCAATCGATTCGATTTCAGCGGTTCCGCGATCCGGATCTCGCCCGTCCAGATGAGCTCCACGGCCATACAACAGCTCAACGCGTCGATGGTGCTCGTCCATACGGGCATCGCCCGGCGCGCGACGACCACGGTCGCCGCCCAGATCGCCGTGACGCGCGCACGCGCGATCGACAAGGAACTGTCCGAACTTTACCGCCTCGTCGAGGAATGCGTCTCGCTGCTGGAGGCGGCGACGAGCGGCTGGCTCGCGCAACTCGGTGAGATGCTGTCCGCCTCGTGGCGCATCAAGCGGACCCTGTCGCGCGAGGTCTCGAACGCGGTCCTCGACGACCTGTTCGAGGCGATCATCGCGTCGGGGGCCTATGGGGCGAAACTGTGCGGCGCGGGCGGTGGCGGCTTCTTCCTCGCGCTCATCGATCCGGACCGGCTTCCGGCGCTGACCGAGCGGGTGGCGCCGCTATCCGTCGTTCCGATCGGCATCGACGTCGACGGCTCGACCCTGATCTATCGCCAGACCCGCTGAGCGGCGCCCGTACCTCATTCCAGCCCGGCCGCAGGCGGCCCGACGGCTCATCGCGACGAGAGGCAACGATGCGAATTCTGATCACCGGCGGCGCCGGCTATATCGGGACCATCCTGGTGCCGATGCTCCTTGAGCGCGGACACCACGTCACGGTGCTCGACACGTTCAAGTCCGGAGCCCCGGACCTGTTCTCGGCCTGCCAATACGATACGTTCGAGCCGATCAAGGGCGACGCGCGCGACACGCGCATCCTCGACGAGCTGATCCCGAAGCACGACGTGCTCATCCCCCTCGCGGCCCTGGTCGGCGCGCCCCTGTGCAAGGAGGACACGATCGGCGCCACGACGCTGAACCGCGACGCGGTGATCGCCCTGGTCCAGCGCGCGGGCGGCGAGCAGAGGATCGTCTACCCGACGACCAATTCGGGCTACGGCGTCGGCGAGGCCGGCAAGTTCTGCACCGAGGACTCGCCCCTGCGGCCGATCTCGCTCTACGGCACCACCAAGGTCGAGGCCGAGAAGGCCGTGCTCGACAGCGGGCGCGGCGTCACCCTGCGGCTGGCGACGGTGTTCGGCATGGCGCCGCGCATGCGCCTCGACCTCCTCGTCAACGACTTCACGCACCGGGCCGTGACCGACCGGGCGCTCCTGGTCTTCGAGGGCCACTTCAAGCGCAACTACATCCACATCCGCGACGTCGCCAAAGGCTTCATCCACGCGATGGACAATTACGAGCGGATGCGCGGCGAGGCGTACAATCTCGGCCTGTCGAGCGCCAACCTGTCGAAGCTGGAACTCTGCGCGCGCATCAAGGCGCACGTCCCGAACTTCGTCTATGTCGAGGCCCCGATCGGCGAGGATCCGGACAAGCGCGACTACATCGTGTCCAACGCGAAGCTGGAGGCGACCGGCTGGTTCCCCGACTTCGACCTCGACCGGGGGATCAAGGAGCTGATCAAGGGCTTCCGGATGATCCGCAACTCGCGGTTCGCCAACGTCTGATCCGGACGGCCCCCGCCCAGCATTCATCGCTCCGCCGGGCGGCCCGACAGGTCGGCCGACGGGGGCAACGGACCGAGGTGCCCATGAGCGCGATCGTCGATTTTCTCACGCAGACCCGGGACACCTTTCAGGTCGCCCTCGACGATTCCCGCTTCCATGCAACCCTCGCCGAGATCGCCGATTTGGTGACCGCGTCCCTGCGCGGCGGCGGCAAGCTCCTGACGATCGGCAATGGCGGGAGCGCCGGCGACGCGCAGCACATCGCGGGCGAGTTCGTCTCGCGCCTCAACTATGATCGGGCGCCCGCCGCCGCTCTGGCGCTGACCACGGACACATCCGTGATCACCGCGATCGGCAACGATTACGGTTATGAGCACGTGTTCGCGCGGCAGGTGCTGGCCCTCGGGCGGCCGGGCGACGTGCTGCTCGCCCTCTCCACCTCCGGCCGATCGCCGAGCGTGCTCAAGGCGATGGAGGCGGCCCGGGGATTGGGCGTGCGGGTCGTCGCCTTCACCGGGGCGACGGGCGGGGCGATGCCCGAGCGGGCGGATCTCTGCCTGCACGCGCCGTCGGACGCGACGCCCCTGATCCAGCAGATCCACATCACTGCCGCGCACATCGTGTGCAGTCTCGTCGAGGAAAACCTGTTCCCCCGCGGGACGACAGCGTGAAGGGCGGCCTGTGACCGAGTCAGAGCGGAAGGGCGGCAGCCCCGTCCGGCAAGCCATGATCCTGTGCGGCGGCTTCGGCACCCGCCTGGGCGCGCTGACCTCGGCGATGCCCAAGCCGCTGCTGCCTGTGGCGGGGGAGCCGTTCCTGGACGTCTTGCTGTTCGAGCTCGGCCGCCACGGCTTTACCGACATCGTGCTGCTGGCCTCGTTCCACAGCGAGAAGATCCACGCCTACGCCACCGACAACCCGGTCGCCCGACGCTTCGGCATGACGCTGCGGGTCTCGATCGAGCCGGAGCAGGCCGGGACCGGCGGCGCCGTCGTGCACGCCCTCCCCCAGGCGGACGAGAGCTTTCTCCTGCTGAACGGCGACTCGTGGTTCGACGTCAACCTGCTGTCCCTGCTCGCCATGGCGGCGCGTCATCCCGAGGCGGCGATGGTCCTGTCACTCCGTCGGGTCCCGGACGCTGCGCGCTACGGCGTCGCGCTCCTCGACGGGGTCCGGATCACGGCCTTCCTCGAGCGGCCGCCTGAGCCGGGTCCCGGTCTCGTCAATGCCGGCGTCTACTTGGTGCGTCGCGATGCACTGGCCGGCCTGCTGCCGGCCTGCTCTCTCGAGCGGGACGTCCTGCCCGCGCTGGTCGCCGAGGGCCGCGTGGTGGGCGAGGCCCACGATGGCTACTTCCTCGATATCGGCGTGCCCGAGAGCTACGCCCGGGCTCAGGTGGAGATCCCGGCCCGCCGGAAGAGACCGGCCGCCTTCCTCGATCGGGACGGCGTTCTCAATCACGACCACGGCTATGTCGGGTCCGTGGACCGGTTCCAGTGGATGGAGGGCGCCCGCGACGCCGTGCGCGCGCTGAACGATGCCGGCTACTTCGTGTTCGTGGT
Organism: Methylobacterium sp. P3_A11; assembly: GCF_056403155.1. NCBI lineage: Bacteria > Pseudomonadati > Pseudomonadota > Alphaproteobacteria > Hyphomicrobiales > Methylobacteriaceae > Methylobacterium > Methylobacterium sp. P3_A11. The sequence goes on along the minus strand of NZ_JBFUGA010000073.1, from coordinate 11,756 downwards.
CACGAACCAGGCCGGAGTCGCCCGCGGCTTCTACACCGAGGCCGACGTCGCCCGTCTGGCCGCCTGGATGCGGGACGACCTGCGCGCGGTGGGCGCGCATATCGATGATCTCCGGTACTGCCCCTATCATCCGGACGGGACGGTCGAGGCCTACCGGGCGGTCCATGGCTGGCGGAAGCCCGAACCCGGCATGATCCTCGATCTGATGGACCACTGGGACATCGACCGCGCGCGCAGCTTCCTGGTCGGCGATCAGGAAACCGATCTCGCCGCCGGTGGGGCGGCGGGGCTCGCCGCGCATCATTTCCGGTCGGATGACCTGCTCGCCTTCCTGCGCGAGGCCGCGCTGACGGGCTAGCAACAGCTGTCGGGGATCGCCTGAGACGCGCGTTGCCGCGCGGCGGGTTCAGTCGTGGGACTGGATCGAGAGCTCCGCCTCGGCCGCCTCACGCATGGCGCGGTCCCAGTCGAGCCTGCGCTTGGGCGGCGTCTCACCCTCGGCGTCCGCGGCCTTCCGATCGCGCGGATCGACGATCTTGATGTCGTACTCGGGCACGCTTCAATCCGCTCTTTAACCGACGATTAATCGTATTGGCGGAACGCACGGGTCCTGTCAGCGGTTCGATCGCTCGATCCACAATCCGGTGACGCTCCTCATCCGTGGCCGGACAGACCGATCAGGATCATGGCGGCGTGCACGGCTCCGACGATGGAGCCCGACTGGGCGAGCTGTAAGGCCTCGGCCCGTGGGACACGCACCACGGCGATGTCCTCGCCGGGATCCGGACGCGCCGGCCCGGCCGCGGTCAAGCGCGCACGGACGAGATGCATGCGGTTGGCGTAGCGGGCCGGATCCGCGTTGAGGGTGATCACGTGTTCGGCAGCGGCAAAGGTGTAGCCGGTTTCCTCGCGCATCTCGCGCTCGGCGGCCGCAACGATATCGGGGTCGGCGGGATCGATCGCCCCGCCCGGAAGCTCCAGGCTTAGGGCTCCATAGGCGTGACGGTATTGGCGGACGAGGATGACGTGATCGGCCGCGTCGAGGCCCAGCACGAGGGCGATGTCCGCGGTCTCGAGCACGTAATAGGGGTCGAGGACGTGGCCCGAAGGCGTCACGCAGTCGTCGGCACGGAGCCCGAGCCATCGATCCTTCACGACATGGTGCGACTTGCGCACGGTCCAACGCGATGCCGACATCATCGTTTCCTGGCGAACAGTGTCTTGTATCTTCGAGGCCGGTCGCCAGTCATTGTCGCTCTTCTTCACGGATACGATGCTGCAAGTCTAACGCCGTGCCGCCAACCGGACCTGTCTTTGACTTGAGGGGCGAACGCGCGTTGCGCTGCCCCGGCTCAGCCGGTAAGCCTCCGGGGGTCGTAAACTCTCGCGCCGCGGATGTCACAGGTCGTAGGATGACGGGAACGAAACTCGCCATGGCGTGCCGCGTCTGCGATGGACGCGATGTCGAGCTGTTCCTCGACCTGACCGATCAGCCGCACTGCAACCGTTTGATCCCGCCGGAGCTCGCCGACCGGCGCGAGCCGCATTTCCCCCTGCGCGCCGGCTTCTGCCACGACTGCACGCTCGTCCAGATCGATCACACGATCCCGAAGGAGAGCATGTTCAGTGACTATCCCTACGTCTCGGGCACGACGAAGACGCTGGTGGAGCATTTCCGCCAGACGGCGGCCCGACTCGTGGAGCGGTACGGCCTCGGGCCTCAGGACCTCGTCGTCGATATCGGCAGCAACGACGGCACGTGGCTGCGGCAGTACGAGCCCTTCGGCCTGCGCCGCTGCGGCGTCGAGCCCGCCGCCAACGTCGTGGAGCTGGCCCGCGCCGCCGGCGTGCCGACCTTGAACCGCTTCTTCAATGAAGAGACCGCCGAGATCGTCCGCGCGCAGGACGGGCCGGCGAGCCTGATCACCGCCGCCGGCGTGTTCTTCCACTTGGAGGAGCTGCACAGCGTCGTGAAAGGCATCGTCACGCTGCTGAAGCCCGACGGCGTCTTCGTCGTGCAGGCGATCTACTTGGGCGACATGATCGAGAACACCGCCTTCGATCAGATCTACCATGAGCACCTGTGCTACTACACGCTCCGCTCCCTGGAGCAGCTGTTCGCGCGCCACGGCCTCGAAGTCTTCGACGTCAGCGTCGTCCCGGTCCATGGCGGCTCCCTTGAGGCGCATGTCGGCTTCCCCGGGGCACACCCGATCAGCGACGCGGTCAAGCGCATGCGCGCCGACGAGGAGGCCCGCGGCTACGGCATGTTCGAGACCTATGTGAGCTTCGCCGAGAACGTCCGCCGCCTGCAGACGGCGCTGCTCGACCTGCTGGAGCGCATGCACGCCGAGGGGAAGACGGTCCACGCCTACGGCGCCCCGGCCAAGGGCGCGACGCTGCTCAACGCCTTCGGCATCGGCCCGCGGCTGGTTCAGGTCGCGGCCGAGAAGAATCCGCTGAAGTTCGGCCGCCTGATTCCCGGCGCCCGCATCCCGATCGTCGAGGAGGGCAGCGTGCCCGCGCCCGATGCCTATCTGGTGCTCGCCTGGAACTTCATCGACGAGTTCCTGGCGCGCGAGCGCCGCTACCTCGAGAACGGCGGCGCCTTTATCGTCCCGGTGCCGGAACTCAAGGTGATCACCGCAGCCGACCTGCCGAAGGCAGGCTGAGCGTGGCCGCCCTCCCCCGCGTCTCGATGCCCGAGACCGTCGTCGTCGTCGGTGCGACCGGGTTCGTCGGCCGCAACCTCGTCGCGCATCTCGCCGGCCGCGTACCGCGGCTGATCGCGGTCAGCCCCTCCGGCCGCGCGGTGCCGGGGGCGCATGAGGCCGCGCGCTTCGACGCCCTGGAAGCGCTGTCGGTCCCGGCCGACGCGATCCTCGTCAACGTCGCGGCGCAGCGCTACGACGCCGACAACTTCGAGACGGCGCAGAGTGATCTGCTCACCGGCAATGCCGAGATCGCCAACCGCCTCTACCGGTTCTGCCTGACGAAGGGCATCCGCGAGGTGCGCGCGGCCTCGAGCGTCGCGGTCTACCCGGCGGCCTGCGATCCCCTCGACGACGCGCGGCCGGTCGACCTCAACGCGCCGCCCAACCGGAACGAGGCCTTCTACGCTTGGTCGAAGCGCTGGGCCGAGGTGATCGCCGACCTTCACGCCGAGCGCTACGGGATCCACACGATCAGCTTCCGCCTGAGCAACCCCTACGGTCCCCACGACTCGACGGATCCGCGCAAGGCGCATGTCCTGCCGGCCTTCGTGATGCGTGCGCTGGCACCGGGGGAGCGCTTCGAGATCAAGGGTAACCCGCTGGTCGAGCGCGACTTCATATACGTCGGCGACGTCATCGACGTTTTCGCACGCTCCCTGGAGATGCGAGAAACCAGCGACGTGCTCAACCTCTGCCGCGGCGGGACCACGACGCTGCTCGACCTCGCCCACACCATCCTGAAGGTGGCCGGGGAGGACCGGCCGGTGCACGCCCCCGACACGGCAACTCGCGGCGTGCTCGCCCGCCGCTCGACCAACCAGCGGCTGCGCGAGCGCTTCGATATCTCGACCTTCACGGGCCTCGCGGACGGGCTGCGGCCGACGATCGCGTGGTATCGCGAGGCCTATCGCTACGGGGCTCACCATGCCGGGGCCTGAGCGCGACATCGTCATCGGGGCGGACGGCTTCCTCGGGCGCAACCTCGTCCCGCGGCTCCGGGCCGGGGGCCGCGCGGTCGTCGGGATCGGTCGCGCGGCGGGTGACCTCTCCGAGTGGGCGAATGTCGAGCGGGCGCTGCGCGCCTCGCCCCCGGCCGGCCGGATCTTCCATGTGGTGACCCGCCAGCGGACCGGCGCGGTGCAGTACGACATCCAGGGCGAGCTCCTTGCGATCAACGCCCGGGTCCACCTGAACGTCCTCGAGGCGTGGCGCCTGTACCAGCCGCAGGCCAAGCTCGTCTCCACGGGCTCGTCCTGCACCTATCCGGAATCGGCGGAGCCGCTCCCCGAGGCGCGGTTTGGGCAGGGGCCGACCCACCCGTCGGTGATCGGCTACGGGCTCGCCAAGCAGGTCCTGGCGACGGGCTCGGCGGCCTACGCGCACCAGTACGGCCTGAGCTTCCTGCACTGCGTGCTGGCGACGCTCTACGGCCCACACGACAACAAGGCCGCCGACCGCAGCCACTTCGTCGGCGCCCTGCTTGACCGGGCCGTGCGGGGGAAGGCAGCGGGCGCGCAAGCCTTCGAGGTCTGGGGCAACCCGCAGACCGTCCGCGAAGTGCTCCATGTCGACGACCAGATCGACGCGATCCTGGCCGCCGACCGGGCGTTCAACAACGAGATCCTCAACTGCGCCGCCAACACGCCCGTCACCGTCGAGGCGGTGGCGCGGGCGGCGCTGGCCGCCCTCGACTGGTCCGTCCCCCTGGTGAGCCCGCCCGGCTCGTTCCAGGGCGCGGCCTACAAGATGCTCGACTCGACGCGGTTCCTCGACCGGACCGGCTGGCGGCCGCGCATCGATCTCGAAGCGGGCCTGCGCAGGCTCGTCGCGGCGGAATACGCCGACCGGTAGCGAGCCGTCGCATTCGGTTGTTCGAGGCCCAGAGTCGGTCTCGCTCGCGCGGTCCTGGCTTCCGTGCGGTTGCCTTGAGAGGCGAACGCCGCCAGCGCGCCTCCAAGAGTCCCCTAAGACGCACCCCAGAGACTCCGACGACGTGCGATGCGAGGGGCGTCGCTCCAGGGTCTCTCGGGGGTTCAGGCCTTCGCCGCCATGGCGGCTGCGGCTGCGTGAAGCCCCCACCGGACGAGGTCCTGCGCCTCCTGCGCCGTCTTGGCCTCTGCGTAGCACCGCAGCTCAGGCGCATTTCCCGAGGCCCGGAAATGGATCGTGCGCCCGCTCTCGAGCCCGATCCGAATCCCGTCCTGCTGGTCGAGCGAGTCGGGTGACCCGATCGGCCCGAGGAAGGCGGCCCGGAAGTCCGCATCCCGGAGTCGTTCGAGGAAGGCGGCGCTCGCCTCGGATGGGGTGTTCGGCAGGCGATCGCTGGCCATCTCCCCGGCATCGAGGGACGCCACGAGGTCTGACAGCGGGGTTCCGGCTGCGCGGGCTGCGGCCAGGGTGGCCAGGATCGGCAGCATCGCATCGCGCGTGGCCAGGGCTGGCAGCATCCTGCCGTCGAGGATGACGTCCGATCCGAGCAGGAACCCACCGTTCGCCTCGAACCCGACGACGATCCGCGATCCGGCGGACGTCGCCTGCTCCATGCCGGCGATGACGAAGGGCGAGCCGACCTTTGTGCGCACAACCCTCCGGAAGCCGCCGGACTGCTCGAGGGCCGAGCCGGCCGTGACCGGCACCACCACGGTGTCGGCGCCGAGGTAACGGGCGGTGATGAGCCCGAGCACGTCGCCCCGCAGGATCCGGCCCGTCCCATCGGCCACCAGCGGCCGGTCGGCGTCGCCGTCCGTGGTCACGAGCGCGTCGAAGGCGCCCGGCGCCATGACATCGCGGATGAAGGCGATGTCCTCCGGACGATGGGCCTCGGTATCGATCGGCACGAAGACCTGCGACCGGCCGATCGGCGTCACCTGCGCGCCGAAGGCGGCGAGCAGATCGGACAGCAGGTCGCGGGCCACCGAACTCTGCTGATAGACCGCGATGCGCAGGCCCTTCAGAATGTCCGGTGCGAAGGCGGTCCCGTAGCGCTGCTGGTAGCGCGTGATGGCGTCGGGCTCGGGCGTGGCGGATGACGCAGCCGGTTTCTCGCCGCCGGCCGGGATATCCGCCAGGGCGGCGAGGATGGCTGCCTCGTCGGCTTTGGTGATCTCGCCGTCGGGGCGGTAGAACTTGAGTCCGTTGCGGTCCTCGGGGATGTGGCTGCCCGTGACCATGACCGCATAGGCGCCGCGCCGCATCGCCTCCAAGGCGAGGGCCGGGGTGGGCAGCGCGCCGCAATCGATCGCGGTGAAGCCGGCGGCTGCGGCCGCCTCCGCCACCGTGGCGGCGATGCCGGGGCTGCTGTCGCGCAGGTCCCGCCCGATCACGACGTGGCGGCGGTCATCGTCTGCCGAGACGGATCGAAGGAAGGCGCTGGCATAGGCGTAGCTCGGCCCGCCGACGAGGTCGGTCACGAGGCCGCGCAGGCCGCTCGTCCCGAATTTCAGACTGCTCACGGTCGCTCCATCGTCTCCGCATCGGCGCACACGTCTGAGATCGATGCCGCAAACCGCGAGCGATCACAACGCCGCGCACCGGAATGCTGCTCTCGCTGAGGCCGGGGTTACTCCTCCGTCGGACGCCACCTGTGGAGCCGGCTCCTTGGCTTAACCCGCGGCGCGCCGTGCCGGATCGGTCAGTGCGTCAAGAGGCCGGCAGTTGTTGTTCGAGATGTGCCCGAAGGATCGAGTAGTGTCGGACGACTTCGTCGAGCCGCTCGGCGTTCGCCGTGCCGGTCGCCGCCGAATCAAGCGGCGGGCGGTAGGCGGCCGCGTAATGGGCGGCCTGCGCCTTGAGCTTCGTGGCGACGAAGTCCAGATCGGCCGACCAGACGGCTTCCGCCCGGACCAATTGGAGGCGCCTGGAGATCTCGAGCCAGTTCAGATCGAGGGCGATGCCGCTCCCCATCTCCTTGAACAGATCGAACATCGAATCGAGGATCGCGATCGCGGTCTGCGCCGACATGGCCCTGCCCTCCGTCAGGTTCGCGCGGTCACGAGGTCGGGGCGCGCGTACCAGTCGTCGAACAGGGAGAGCTGACGGAAGCGCCGCCGGTAGCCCTGACCGGTCAGCAGCGCGTCGATCGCCTCGCGGCTGGCCGAGAAATTGTGCTCGACGCTGATCAGCGCGATGTCGTGACGCGTGAAATCGAAACTCTGCAGCACATCAAACTCGCCGCCTTCGACGTCGATGCTCATGTAGTCGATCCGCCGGGGCGCGCGAGCCTCTGCCAGGAACCGCTCCAGCGAGATCGTCACGACCGGATATTGCCGGCGCTCCTGCCGGAATTGCGCGTGGAAGTCGCCGCCGGCGAAATCCTCCATTCCGGAGAGTTCACCGATGTCGACCTCGTTGAACAGGACCTCGACCCCGTCAGTCTTATAGACGCACTTGTCGGAGATGAAGCAGTCGCGGTTCTTCCGCAGCGACGCATGCCAGGCCCGGGCGGGCTCCGCGAGGGCGCCCTGCCAAGCGTAGGTCTTCTCCAGCAGGAGCGTATTGCTGAGGCTGACGCCGTCGCAGGCGCCGAACTCCACGAAGTAGCCGTTGCGCTTCTCCTGCAGCTCGTACAGCACCCACAGGTCCTGCAGCAGTTGCGCGTTGGAGTAGGGCGCCATCCGCGTTGCGAAGGACAGGAAGTCGAGTTCGGCGTCGAGGATGTGCGGGCGCGCGTCCAGATTGTCCCTCAGGTTGATCAGGGCATTGAACACCGTCAGGAGTTCGATATCCATGGTCTTCGGCTCCAGTCTCCGGACGGACTCGCGCGAGAGCGACGGGATCTCAGCTGCGTACCGACGGTTGCGCCGGCGTGCGCGCGGCTGCCAGGATCCGATTCGATCCTTCGAACAGGACGCCGTGCTGGAGCGCGGCGGGTCCCTGATCCGGTACGATGCGCGCCGCCCTGCGGATCGCGGACAGGAAGCGCTTGCGACTGAATCCGTAGGGCCGCAGGCTCCCGACGAGCGCATCGATCAGGGTCGACGTCGCCTCGGACCGCGCCCGGGCCAGATCGCGCTCGCGCAACACGGCGTCGCGCTCGGCCTTCAGGAGGGTCAATTCGACCTGCTGCTGCTGGATCCGGCGGATGTAGGTCGTCTCGATGGCATTAATAGCATTCGTCATCGTGCGGCAGCCCTGACCCGGAGCGGATTAATATTTCGATGCCGAACCATCGGTCCGCGGCGTCCGGCCCAGATCAGCCCCCGATCCGCTCCACAGGAGCAGCGGCGTCGGTGTGCGGTTCGCTGGGCAGGGCCGAGCCGACGATCACGCCGGTCTCGGATTGCGCGGCTGTCAGCTACAAATCCAGCGCCCCTCCCAGCTGCTCACCCCTGCATCTTGCTCACGACCTGCTTGACGAGCAGCAGACCGATGCTGGCGCAAGTGAGCCCGAACATGATTACGTACAGATAATCCACCTGGATGCCGGCATAGGGATAGTACGCGGACCTGACCCACTCCGCCAATTGCATCGCAGGGTTATATTTCATCCAGTAATAGACCTTGTCGGGCATGTAACTTGGAAGAAACATGACGCCGCTGGAGACGTACAGGATAATGCTGAACAGCGCGTAGCCGATCAACCAGCCCGGGAAGAAGCCGATGATCGCCACGTTGATCGTCCCGATCCCGATGCCCAGGATGATGGCGGCGAGGTAGCCGCACATCGCCGTGAAGGGCTGTGCGGGGATCGGATCGGTCCCGATGACGATCAGAATGGAGCAGACGACCAGCAACGCGAGGAAGCCGGTCACGATTTCCACGAGGATCCGGGCGAGGATCACGTCGAACAGCTTGACTTGCGGATAGTAGGTCAGCGGTCGGTTCATGATGACCGCCTTCATGACCTCGCGAGAGATGTACTGGAATACCAGAACTGGAACTGCACCCGACGCGAAGAACAGAGCCCGATTGTCGCCGAGCGGCGCCGCCAGCTTCTGGAAGGTGTAGATGGCGATCAGCATGAAGACGTGCACGCAGGGCCAAAGCACGACCACGCCGTAACCCCAGAGCGAGGCGCCGAAACGGGTGCGCATGTCCCGCAGCATCAGGGCGTGCAGGACGTGCAGATAGGACTCGACCGGGCTCTTCTGACCCTGAGCCGTCGGGAGGGCGGGCATCGACGTGACCTCTCGTTACCGGACCTGCTTCGACGAGAAAAGGGGCCAAAGTGCGTTGACCCGCGCCTTCGACCGGGTGGGCCTCAGGTCGTGAGAGCGTAATAGTCGCGCATCAGGCCGTCATAGACCGCGCCCCGGATCGACAGGGCGGACGGGCCACCGGACGGGATGTCGAGGGCGAGCAGGCGGTCGTTGCAGGCGGCCGGGTCGGTGGCGAGCGCATAGGGCAGGAGATGGCCGTTGGGGTCGGCACGCAGCCGCTCCGCCGGCTCGCCGAGGTCGAAGGCCGCCACCGGCAGGCCGGTGCGCAGGGCCAGCGTCAGGGCGTACGAGTAGGTCTCCGGCCAGATCGCCGGCAGCAGCACCAAATCGGCCGAGACCTGGGTGACGAGATCGAGCATCTCGTCGTCCTCCCAGTGGCGGCCGGTCTCGGCAATCTGGAGGGCCGCCCGGGCGACCCGGTCGAGGGTTGGGTCGTCGCTGGAGTACCGCCCCGACTCGGTGACACCGGTCCGCTCCAGGCTGCCCGTCAGGGCAGGGTCGGAGTAGCCCACGATGGAGAATTTTAGCGGCAAGTTTCGCTTAGCCGCGTCCGAGGCCAGGGCCTGAAGCAGCAATCCGCCTTCAGGGAGGCTGATGCCGCCGAGCACCGCGACGCGGCGGACGCGGCCGGGCCGCTGCAGCGCGGTCGCGCGCACCGCCCGCTCCGGCTCCGGATGCGGCCGCACCGTGACCGCGAGATCCGGGTASACCGCCCGGATCCGGGCCGCCGTGTCGGCGGACGGCGCGAACACCCGCGCCGCGCCGGAGAGGAACGCCCCGAACGCCGCCCGCCGTTCCCCCGGATCGGGCTCCTCGAACCCGTCCGCATCCGACGCGAGACACGCCCGGCACTCGGAGRCCGGCGCCAGGCCGCAATAGCGCCCGTCGGGCTGGACGAGATGGTTGCGGTGGCAGACCGGCGAGTAGTCGTGCAGCGTCCAGGCGTAGGGCCGGCCCGACCCCGCCACCAGRTCCATCAGCGCCCGCGCCGCCGCCCAGCGCAACCCCGCCAGGGAGTGCACGTGGATCAGCACCGGCGCCAGCTGCGCGACGAACCCGGCGAGTTCSYCSGCGTCGCGCGGCAGGTACAGGCTGTCGAGGTTGGGCAGGTACAGGAACTCGGGGCTGCGGTAGGAGACGTGGACCTCCAGGTTGCGGGTCCGGTCGATCTGCAGCAGCACGACGCTCAGGCCCTCGGCCCGGGCCTGGGCGATCATGTCGTCGATGTGCCGCTGGATGCCCCCGCCCCAGGAATGGGTCACGTACAGGAGCGCCCGCCCCGAGAAGTGCCGGGCCAGCCGCGCCCGGTCGAGCCGCCCGCGCCCGCGCCGGCCGGGATCGGCCTGGACGAACTGGCCGACCCGGGCCGGGTAGTCCGGGTGCTTGGCGAGCAGCGCCGCCTGGCCCTGGACGTACTCGCCGCCCKCGTCGAGCCCGAACGAGATCTGGCCGGCATGGTGGACGAACACGTCCTCGGCCARGAGGTTGACGAAGCCGGCCTTGATGGCGCGCAGGCACCAGTCGTTCTCCTCGCCGTAGCCCTTGCCGAAGGCCTCGGCGTCGAGGTCGCCGACGGCGTCGAGCGCGGCGGCGGTCATGTACATGCAGAAGCCGACGCCGGTGGGCACGGGCACGGCTTGGCCGCGGTTGATCTGGGCGGCCATGCGGTCGAGRTCGGGCCGGGCGATCTCCAGCGGCATGGTGTTGTTGGCGTTGAAGCGCGGGTAGGAGCAGATCGTGGCGTTGTTGGASAGCGGCGTGACGCTGCCCACGGGCGGGCGRTCGCCRYCCKGCGCGACCTGGGCCGCGGGTTCGGCATGGGCCACCAGCCGGTCGAGCCAGTCGCCGAAGACCTCGGCGTCGGAGTTCAGCAGGACGACGGCGCGGCCCTGGCGGAGGCTGAGGGCGCGGTTGACCGAGCGGACGAAGCCGAGGTTCGTTGCGTTCTCGACGAGGTGGAACAGGCCGCGTCGGGCGAGGGCGGCCAGCTCCGCGGCGAGCTCCGGGTCGGGAGAGCGGTCGTTGACGGCGAGCAGGGTGAAGGGGGTGGCCTGGGGCTGGGCCAGGCAGGCGTGGATGGCGCGCAGGGTCTCGCCGCGGCCCTTGTAGACCGGGACGATGACGACGACGCGGGCCTGCTCGATSGGCAGGGCCTGGGGMAGGCCGTCCCACGCGTGGGCCGCGGGGGCYTCCATCGGCGGATAGGTGCCGAGATCCTCGGGGGCGGCCATCAGCCCGGCGGCCCGGCCCGTGCGCACGTAGTGCAGGAAYGGCGACTCCCCCRGACCCAGGAGATGGCCGTAGGTGTCCCTGTAGAAGGCGACGGAGAAGTCCTTGCTCGGATCGCGCCCCTCGTGCTGGCCGTAGGCGACGAAATGGGCGAGCGGGCCGCCGGGGGCTCGGGCGGCGTCGGGGTTGCGCTCGGCGTAGAAGGCCGCGTCGAAGAACGGCGCGACCGCCCGGGCCTCGTCGGCGAGGGCCGCCTCCCGCGAGTCGGGCGTGCCGTAGCGGGGATGGAAGGCGCCGGCCGAGAGGTCGGTGCCGTGCAGGAGCGCCGTGGCGAGGAAATGGGCGAGGGGCGCCAGCCCGGTCTCGCGCACGCCGCCATGGGCGTCGCAATAGGCCTGTCCGTCGAAGTCGGGTCTGGGATTGCGGCCTTTCCGCCAGCCGGTGTCGCAATAGTCGCGCACCGCGTCGTCCGCCTCGGACAGACCGTAGCGCGCCCGGTAGAAGGCATGGTCGAAATGCCCCGCCACCAGCCGGGCCTGCAGATCCAGCAGCCTCGCCCGCGTCGCGGTCTCGCGCCCGATCGCGCCCAGCCAGCCGGTGTCCTCGACGGGCGCCCGCGCCGGCCGCAGGCCGCAGACGCCGAGCAGCGCCGCCA
>NZ_JBFUGA010000072.1:0-30177 GCF_056403155.1 Methylobacterium sp. P3_A11 | reverse complement strand
TGGCCCGCCATTTCGCCCCGTTCTGATGCCGCCAGAGAATGGCCGAGAGTGTGCGTTGCAGGTCCTGCGGTGGCGTCTTGGCCTTCGGACGGCACGCCTCGACCAGCGGCTCCAGCTCAGACCATTGCGCGTCGCTCAGCATCATCCCTCCTGCCTTGGAGAGACGAAAACGCAAGCCCCGCCAGTCCGTTCAGGCGACGACAGGCCCTAGTCCGAGTACGTCCGCATGGAGTTCACTGCCCTGCGGAGCCAGGCCAAGGAACTCGTCAAGGCGGCCCCGTCTGCCAAGGCGGCCTAATCAGATCTGTCACCTCCACCCTCTGCGCCTCGGACTGAGGCGCAGAGGATTTCTGTGACATGGGCAGTAGCGCAGTGGCGCGTCGGCGTGGTGCCCAGACTTGGGCGCCGATGAAGGAAGCTGCCCCTGGCGCTGCGCAGCCGAGCGAGAACATTGCCGTTCTCATGTCGTCCGGCGCACCTGAGATGCTGCCGATCGACAGAGACGCGCAGGGGCACCCACCCGACGCTCCAGTCTTGGTGGAGGCCTTGGCCTCCATCCACGACAAAGCCTCGGTCGATGTGGCGACTGAACTGATGCGGTGGATGCCCCCCACCGACCGGCATCTCGTATGCCTGACGGTTGTATCGGAACCGATCATAGGGGTCATCGATGACGACGATCAGCATGTTGGCAGTCGATCTGTCGAAGGGCAGCTTTCAGGTCTGCGCCGTAGGTCCGGACGGGACGGTTCTCTATAACCACGCGCTGTCGCGCTCTCGATTTGCCGCACTTCTTGCCGATCAACCGGCCTGCGTCGTGGCGATGGAAGCTTGTGCGACGTCGCATCACTGGGGTCGTGTGGCCCAGAAGAGCGGTCACGAGGTCCGGCTGGTGCCGGCGGTCTACGTGAAGCCGTTCGTCAAACGCCAGAAGAACGATCGTGCAGACGCGGAGGCGATCGCCGAGGCGGCCGCGCGCCCGAGGATGCGCTTCGTGGCGGTGAAGAGCGCCGAGACGCAGGGCCGCGCGGTGGCGTTCCGGACTCATCAGTGTCTGGTCCGTCAGCGCACGCAGCTGATCAACGCGCTACGCGGCCATCTGGCCGAGTTCGGCGTCGTCGCTCCGAAGGGGCCGGCAACCCTCAAGGTGCTGGAAGAGGCTCTAGCCGACAAGGGCGCCGATCTGCCCGTCGCGGTGCGAGCGATGGGGACTATCTATCTCGACCAGATCGCGGGGCTGACGCAGGTGATCGAGCGGCTGGCCGACGAGCTGGAGACGGCCTCGCGGACGGACACTGATCTGCGACGCCTATGCACGATCCCGGGGATTGGCCCGGTAACCGCAGGGGCCGTCGCCGCCTTCGCTCCCTATCTCGACACGTTCGACAGCGGACGCAACTTCGCCGCCTTGCTCGGTCTCGTGCCGCGGCAGCGATCCACGGGCGGCAAGGCCAAGCTCGGTTCCGTCAGCAAGATGGGCCAGACCGATATCCGACGGCTGCTCATCATCGGGGCCATGAGCGTGATCCGCTGGGTGTTTCGCAAGGGCGGGAGCGCGAACCGCTGGCTCGCGACCCTCGTCACGCGCAAACCGAAGATGGTCGCGGCGGTCGCGCTCGCCAACAAGTTGGCGCGGATGATCTGGGCCGTGACGACGAAGCAGGAAGATTACCGGATGGCGTGACCGGAGCCCCGAGCGGGCGAAGGCACGTCGTGGCCGCGAGGCCGGGGCAAGCGATCGACGAGGAGTAGGCGACACGGACTTCGAAGTTCAAGGCCGGGACATTCAGACCCGGGGCTCGAGCGCATGCAGCTATCTGAACCGATGTGAACCCAGCCTTCCGAACAGCATACCGGCCCGTGGAGTCATCGAAGGCCACATCGTGAGGCCTGACACACGTCCGATCGAAGACCCCGCCGAAACCTCAAAGATCATGCTTGCCAAACAGGGGGCATCCACACACGCCTCGGGTTTTCCGGAGGCGATTTGGTTTGGATAATGCAGCCAAGGCTTGCACCTCGATTTGGGCATAGTAGCGCGCTTCGGCTTCAGCGGGAGGCACGTTGCCGATCGGTTCGAGCAGCCGACGGTGATTGAACCAATCCACCCATGCGAGGGTGGCGAACTCGACGGCTTCGAACGACCGCCACGGGTCATGCCGATGGATGACCTCGGTCCCGCGGTGATCGTCGATAAAGGCGATCATCGCTTGAACGTGCGGTCGAGCTCTGCCTGGGCAAAATACACCGATGATTTTCTCAGGATCTCGTTGGCTTGCCGGAGTTCACGGTTCTCCCGCTCTAGCGCCTTGATCCGCTCGCGCTCGTCCGTCGTCGGGCCCGCTCGTTGGCCCTGGTCCCGCTCGGCCTGGCGTACCCAATTCCGCAGCGTCTCGCCCGAGCAGCCGATCTTGGCAGCAATCGAGCGGATCGCCCCCTACTGGGAATCATGCTCGCCCTGGTGTTCCAACACCATCCGCACAGCGCGTTCACGAACCTCAGGGGAAAAGGGTGGGGTTCGCTTCGTCATGGCTCCATCCTCGCAAGAGTCGGGGCCTCCGGAAAACCCGGCACGGTTCAAGTCGGCAATGGTCTTGAAGTCGGGGGCGAGGCGGCCGGTCAGCCACATCAGCTCGACGTTGCGGCCGGCCTCACGCTCCAGACGGCGGCTGGAGGCGCCTTGGTTGAGGTAGCCGTAGAGGTAGAGCTTCAGCAGTGTCGCGGGATGATAGCCGGGCCGACCCGTCGCGGCCGGCATCACACCGGCAAAACCAAGGGCCGCGAGATCGAGTTCGTCCACGAATAGGTCGACGACACGAACCGGATTGTCTTCGGATACGAAGTCGTCCAGGCGATCCGGTAGCAGCGTGACTTGATGAAGATCCGTACCTCTAACGAACCGCGTCATACAAGCCTCCACCGTTACGCAGAGACTACCAGAACCACAGCGTTTTCACACAGCCTCGGTGGCGAACGGAAGTTGGATCAGCGCCTGGAGACAGACCTTCGGCTTAGCGCCCAACCCAGCCATTCAGCTGGCTGTCACGACGTCCCATTAGCGGACGCTGCCAACTGTGATCGGCCATTTGAATATAGGTGGCATACGGAATGTCGCGCAGTGTTGCCGCTGGGGGCAATCGGCGGCGCTGGTCCCCGTTGCAAAGCTCTCGATACAACTTTGCGCGATGGCGTCCGGAACCTTGGCTTTAAGGACCGATTATATCGACGCGGCCACACTTGGTGTTTCAGTCGGAGACGAACGATGCACGTTGACAAGCTGCTGATTGCATCGTGCATGCTCACGACAGCTGGCGCGAACCTGGCCTCCGCCCAGTTCGTCGATCCCTTCAAGGTTTTGGAAGAGGCGAAACGTGATCGCCTGGAGCTGGATAAGCGGCTTGCACGTGAAGCGGCGGAACGGCGGCAAAAGGACCAGGCAGAGCAAGCCGCGAAGCTGAACGCGCAGCGCAAGCTCGATTAATAAAAATCTGCGGCGTTGAGTACTGCTCCTGCATTCGCGTCAATAGAACAGGCTTCGGCTTCCCAGAATCCTGCACTTAGCCCCGAACTGTGCAACCCGCCCGCTGCATCCGGCAATGTTGTAGGTGGAACCTTCGAAGCTAGCCAGACGAGGATCCCGGCGGCTCCCGAGATTGTGGCAGTTGTAGCTGCCCCGCCGGAGCCGGCGGATAGCACTACCCACAGTACACTCATCCCAAATCCGAGCACTCGTCCTCCGAGCACAACTGACGGACCGGAGGTGCCAATCTCGGCAATCCTGGCTCCCGATCCTCTGAACGCCCCCCTGGTGCCTCCGGACCCCGCCCGGAACACCGCCCGCTGGCGAGGTCACGAGGCCCGCTGTTGCAGCTCCGGCACGCGTAATGATCACGGTCGACAAGGCCGCTCAGCGCATGCGGGTGACGGTTGACGGAAAGGTCCGGTACTCCTGGGCGGTCTCAACGGCACGAGCGCCGTACAGGACGCCGGCAGGCACGTTCCGCCCCCTGTGGTTGGCAAAGGTRCACTACTCCAAGGAGTGGGATGACGCCCYGATGCCCTACTCCATCTTCTTCACAGCTGCTGGGCACGCCATCCACAGCAGCCGCGCGATACGACAGCTCGGGCGACCAGCGTCGCACGGATGCGTCCGACTTGCGCCGTCCCATGCTGCCGCGCTGTTCACSCTYGTGCGMKCWGAGGGSSCRRGCACGACCAMGGTYGTSGTCACCAAYGGYGAGGTGGCAGGAAGAGYAGCACGGGGCCGCACAGCCGACGTGCGTGCTCATCATAGGCCGCGCTCATCGTCTGATATTTAGCCAGGTTGGACCCGGTGGTGGCCTGACCAAGTAGTAGGGCGGCTCTGKGCATSCCCGCGCGGYYRYAGAGCACGTCAACGCGCAACGGAKCKCAATYCCMGYGGGACGCGTTACAGCCGCGTCCTGATCATGCCGAAGYTGCTCCTCACACCAGCGGTCGCGCTCAGCGCCGTCGTTCTCGCGACGCCTRCCTGCGCTGGGCCTTCTGAGAGCTCGASCGAGACCGTGGAGCAGGCGCTCTGCCGCCTCATCGAGGACTCCGCTAAGACCCGCGGCCTGCCGGTGCCRTTYYTAACKCGGCTGATCTGGCGCGAGAGCAGCTTCCGCGTCGGCGTCGTGAGCCCARCTGGSGCGCARGGKGTGGCGCAGTTCATGCCAGGGACCGCGCTGGAGCGTGGCCTGCTCGACCCGTTCGACCCTGAACAGGCGATCCCGCACGCAGCGCATCTTCTAGTCGACCTCAAGCGCCACTTCGGCAATCTTGGGCTCGCAGCTGCGGCCTACAACGGTGGGGCGCAGCGTGTAACGAACTGGCTATCGGGCAGCGGCGACCTGCCGGCTGAGACCCGCGCCTCCGTGCACTGGATCACCGGCAGCCCGGCCGAGGAGTGGCGCGGCGGCACGGGCAACGAGGCTGGCCCACCGGAGGCCAAGCGTACGGGTGAACAGAACAAGCTCAGCAAGTCCGCCGAAGAGTCGCAAAAGGCCAGTCCGCCTGAGGTAGCTGCCGCCAAATCGAACGATCAAGAGCGCAAGGTCAGCGCCGCGGGGAAACCGAGAGCCGCGCGTCAGGAGCCGCCGCAAACCTGCTTGCAAGTGACCGCAGCTCTTCGGATCCCGTCCCGGGCTGACCGCTTCGCCGAGCGCCCCCCCTCGGGCAACGACCGGTATGCCCGCGGTCACGGTACCAGCCCTGTCGAGAAGCCAGTCCCGCCGCCTTGGGGACCCTGGGGCATTCAGCTGGCGGCCAACTTCTCCAAGGCGCTTGCCTTGCGGACCTTCTCACAAGCGCAGGCGACATACGCCAACGTTATTGGTCAGACGCGCCCGATGGTCATCGGCACGCGACTGCGCAGCCGAGGGACGCAAGCGTTCTGCCGGATCCGCATACCGGCTGAGAGCCGGGAGCAGGCTGACGCGCTATGTTCTAAGATCCACACCGTGGGTGGTGCCTGTATCGTTCTAAAAACATGAGCACTCGATTTCAGTGGTTTGTGGAACGTTGCGGGAGTGCGTCTAATGATTGTGAAGTAGCATGTAGATGCGCCTCAGGGCCTCAACAATCTCAATTGGCGATGCTGCCTCAGCCCCACGCAGCTTTCCTAGCTGGAAGTTAGAAATATGGATCACGGGTTTGCCCATGTCAGCGGCAGGCCTCCTCCAAAGTGGACCAGCGGCTTCCGGCCGGTCGCTGGATCGCCGGTGCGCGCTGGACCGGACGTTCGGCTTTGCGCCCATCCCAGCCATTCAAGGGACCCCGAACACTCCTCGATAGAGGACATTTAGCGTGACGGCTGCGATGTCGAGCCATCCGAATAAGTTTTTGGTTGTGGAGCGTTGTTGGAGCGCGTCTGATGATCGTGAAGCAGCACGTGGATGCGTCTCATAGCTTTAACGACCTCGATGGCCAGCGCTCGCTCAGCCTCGCGTAGAGGTTCCTTCCGGAGGTCAGAGAGACGGATTTCCGCCGAATGCAGGAGATTTGTGCTCTCACTGACGTAGCCGTCGCATTCGCCAAGGCTGATCGGCCGAGTTTTTTGAGTGCCCATGTTATATTCTCCCGAATACAATCTGGCATGTCGCTGCAATCTCTTTCGAAGGGATGCTGTCCTCCGTGAATTCGGCACGCGCTTCGGATCGCGCGTGCACAGAGTTTGGATCTGAACGCTCTGCGCGCGTCGAGCGGCGATCGAGGCAGCAAGGCTCTATGCACGAGATGTTTGGCATCTCCGAGGCGCTGCAGATCGGACTTCAGTCTACAGTGATCCAGATCTTGGAGCTTTAGGACCGCAGTGCCTTCACGTCTTCGGTGGTGAGGCCTTTGCCGCCAATGCCCCAGTTACCGCTGCGGAGTTCCTGTATGCGTACCCAGGTCACTCCACGCATTGCTTCGCCCTCAATTGCGACCATGGCGTCGGTGACCTTCTCGATCATGTCTCTCTTTTGGTCCGCCGAGAAGACGCCTTCGATCAACTGGATATCGACGAGTGGCATGGCTGTGTTCCTTCGTGTCGGCCCCGCTAGAGCCGTGGCTTGCAAGCACAGTCCTAACCTGGCTTCCTAAGCTGAAGCTTGGAGGCGGTCTGGAGAAATCGAGGAGAGTTCGTGGAGATGTGCTAGCTTCTGCCGCTGCACGCGCCCGCCCAGGGAGGGCCTGCGATGCTTTACCTCTTCGACGCGTTCGAACTCGACGCTGACCAGCTCGAATTGCGCCGCAACGGTGTGATCGTACCGGTCGAACGGCAAGTATTCGCTGTGCTTCACGTTCTCCTTGAGAAACGCGAACGTGTGGTCACTAAGGAGGAGCTTGTCGAGAAAGTATGGAGTGGCCGGTTCGTCTCCGATTCCGCCGTTTCAAGCCGCGTTAAGTCAGCTCGTCACGCCCTTGGGGACGATGGGAAGGATCAACGTTTCATTCGCACCCTGCACGGTCAGGGCTTCCGCTTCGTCGCAGACGTCAGGATCGTTGCCCCTCAATGCATGATGCAGCTGACTGAGCCCAGGTTGGAGCAAGCGCCGTTGAGGCCTGCTGGGCAGGCCAAGCCGTCAATCGCCGTCTTTCCGTTCCGGCTCATCGGTGCCGCCGACCTGCACTCGGCCTTTGGCGATGCTGTTGCTCACGATCTGATCACCGAGTTGGCCCGATTGCGGTGGCTCTTCGTCATCGCTCGTGGCTCGTCGTTCCGCTTCGGGCCTGATGACCTCGATGTCTGCGGTGCCGGCCAGATGCTCAACGCGGGCTATACTCTTTCAGGCCTTGTCGAGGCTTTCGCGAGTACAGTGACGATCGTAGTTGAACTGACAGATGTAAGAACCGGCGGCATCCTTTGGGCGGACCGTTTTTCGGACCGGATCGACAACATTCACTCAGCCCGAGCTCGTATCACTGCAAATCTTATCGCGGCGCTCGAGATCCAGATTCCATTGAACGAGGCAGCGGTCGCGAGCCTGACTGCGCCGAACTATCTGGATGCATGGTCCGCCTACCATCTTGGTCTCAGGCACCTGCATCGGTTCAACAGCCAGGATAACGCAGCTGCGGCCGCACTCTTCAGACGCGCCATCGGCCTTGAACCTGGGTTCGCACGGGCCAGTGCAGGCCTGTCCTCAACGCACTTCCAGAGTGCGTTCCTACGTTACTCGGGAGACCCGAACGGGGATGCAAAAGCCGCTAGGCACTTTGCTGAACGCAGTGTGGAATTAGATGCGCTCGACCCGTTCGCCAACTTCACGATGGGTCGGGCGTTCTGGCTCACGGGCGAGGTTGAGCGCAGCTTTCCCTGGCTGGAGCGATCCACAGCGCTCAGCCCCAACTATGCGCAAGGCTTCTATGCCCGAGCTTGGGCCGATGCGATTTCCGAGCGAGCGCTCGACGGGGGCGAGCATGTCGATTTGGCGATGTCCCTCAGTCCCTTGGACCCATTTCTCTACGCAATGTTGGCAACCCGAGCTCTCACCTGCCTGATTCGGGGTGATACCGCGGAGGCGGCCGTCTGGGCTGACAGAGCAGCGCGCTCACCCGGTGCTCACGTGTTGATCTCGCTCATTGCTGTTGTCGTCCACTCGTTGAACAAAGATCCTCAGCGCGCCAGAGCCTGGGTCGAAGATGTGCACAGCCGCCGCCGCGACATCTCTCAGGCTCACTTCTTCGCTGCGTTTCCATTCGGGGATGGCGAACTTCGCCGTCGCATGGCAGAGGTCTTGGCGGAAAACGGCTTTTTCTAATCTCGGCGCCGTCTATGCCGCCGGCAGCCGCCAGTTTTCGCTCGCCGTGCAAGCCATTTTGAGTGACGCCAATCCTGGATCGCCTGTGAAATATCGATAGCCAAATTGTCGGCTTCCTTATTTGTCACCAGAAATTCGCCCCCTGAGCTCCTGACAGATTGAGTTTGCAGCCATCGTACTGGTGACTTTCCGTTCCGCTGGAGCAGACAAGGGTTTCGACCACTGTGGTGTTCAAGCCGCTGTCCGCAGCGTTGGCTACCAGCGGCTTTCGGCCAAGAGGAGGCGTGCGCCGCGTGCCTGGGGCACTGCGAGGCCGTCGCAACGTTTTGAAGCAGGCGCGGCTATGTCATGCTTCTTCGTCCGCAGAACCGGTTTCAAAGCGCAGCCGGGTTACGCAGCCCCGGGCTGGTGCCGTGTCGGAACGAGGCCAGCATGTCCGATGATCGCTACCACAAGAAGGCGCTTGGCAACCGCCCGCTCCATCCCGAAACCCTGATGCTCGGCTATGGCTACGATCCAGCCCTATCCGAGGGCGCAGTGAAGCCGCCGGTCTTCCTCACATCGACCTTCGTCTTCACCTCGGCCGAGCACGGCAAGGCCTTCTTCGACTACGTCTCCGGGCGGCGCGAACCCCCGGTGGGCGCGGCGGCGGGGCTCGTCTACTCGCGCTTCAATCATCCGAACAGCGAGATCGTCGAGGATCGGCTAGCCGTGTTCGAGGAGGCCGAGGCCGCGCTGGTCTTCTCCTCGGGCATGTCGGCGATCGCGACCACGATCCTGGCCTTCGCGCGGCCCGGCGACGCGATCCTGCACTCGCAGCCACTCTACGGAGGCACTGAGACGCTCATCTCCAAGACCTTGGCGGGTTTCGGAATCGCGCCATTCGGCTTCGCCGATGGAACCGACCCGGCGAACGTGCGCGCCGCGGCCAACCAAGCCGCTGAGGCCGGACGCGTCAGCGTCGTCGTGATCGAGACACCTTCGAACCCGCTCAACACCCTCGTCGATCTCAGCCTGATCCGCGAGGTCGCCGACGAGATCGGCGCCCGGCAGGGCGGTGAGGCTCCGGTCGTGGTCTGCGACAACACCCTCCTCGGTCCCCTCTTCCAGCACCCACTGCGCCACGGCGCCGACATCTCGGTGTACTCGCTGACGAAATACGTCGGCGGCCACTCCGACCTGATCGCCGGCGCTGCTCTCGGCTCAGCAGCGCGGATAAGGCCGGTGCGACTGCTGCGCTCAGCCATCGGGACGGGTCTCGACCCGCATTCCTGCTGGATGCTCGGGCGGTCGCTCGAAACCCTGACGCTGCGGATGGGGGCTGCCAACCGCAATGGCGAGATCGTCGGCCGCATGCTGGCTGCGCATCCGAAGGTGGCGGGCCTTCATCACCTCGCGCATCTGGAGCCCGGATCGAAGCAGGCTCAGGTCTATGCCGCCCAATGCGCGGCGCCGGGTTCGACATTCTCGTTCGACATCGTCGGCGGCGAGGCGGAGGCATTCCAAGTCCTCAACGCTCTTCAACTGTTCAAGCTCGCCGTTAGCCTAGGCGGCACGGAGTCGCTCGCCAGCCACCCGGCCTCCACGACCCATTCAGGCGTGCCGAAAGCCGTCCGTGATCGCCTTGGCATAGCGGATGCGACGATCAGGGTGTCGATCGGGATCGAGCATCCCGACGATCTAGTCGCCGATCTCGCCGCGGCCCTCGCTGTCCTCGGCTGAGCGGCGCTCAACCCGCGTGGCATGCGATCCTTCGGCAACGCCGTCCGAGTGGCGCGACCTGAGCCAGAACCGACTTTGAGACTTTCTCAAAGGCGGACCTTCGGCATTGCGCCCATCACGGCCGTTCAGCCAACTCCGGCGCGCTCTCCGAAGCGGACACTCCAGCTGCTCAGCCTTCAAGTCCAAGAAGCACCCATCCGCCTCGAACGACGCCGCTCCCCGCGAGCAACAGTGCTTGTCGCGCCGAACGGTCCCAGCATCATTTAGGACGAGGACGGCCAAGAGGCGGCGTGGCGGGCATGCGGCGCCTGGGAGGAGCGGCTTCGCAAGGTCGCGGAGACAAGCGACCGGGCCAGCGATGCCCTTGAGCCAGGGGGCAACGCGTGCGGGCACACGACACAGAACCGTTGAGCCCAGGCTGGGTTTCAGTCGCGGCCGGTTCGTAGGGATGCGCCCCTTCGTCCCGGACGCGCCCAGGCGGATGCCTGTCCGCGGCGGAGCGGCGCGCAATCGCGGCGGAGCCCACGCTTCCACCGTCACGCCCGGCGGGGGTCACGGTGGCTGAGAGGCAGGGCGCCGGCGGCGCCACGGCCAAGGAGGCCGACGTAAAGGCGAGCCAAGCGGGCGAGTCTCCCACCGCGCCTGCCCGTCGACCCAGGCCGAGCTCGGCAACGGAGTGGGCGGGCCGGACACGCGGGAAAGCGTCCACGGGCGCAACGCTTCGGCGTCTGGCGCGTACCCTCGACGGGCCTCTTCCAGGGCCGGCGAGGAGCGAACCGAGCATGATGCATAAGCCCCTGCGCGAGCAGGTCATCGTGGTCACGGGCGCGTCGAGCGGCATCGGACTCGCCACGGCGCGCATGGCCGCGGAGCGTGGCGCCCGCGTGATGCTCGCCGCCCGCAGCGGGGAGGTCCTGGCTCAAGTCGCCAACGAGCTCGGCCCTAAGGCCGACTTCGTCGTGGCCGACGTGGGTCGTCGCGCCGACGTCCAGGCCATCGCTGACAAGGCCGTGGCGACGTTCGGCGGCTTTGACACCTGGGTCAACGTCGCCGGCCTGACCGTCTACGGGCCCTTGCGCGAAATCGCCTACGAGGACCACGAGCGCCTGATCCAGACCAACCTCTGGGGTACGGTGAACGGCTCGCTCGTCGCCGTTGAACACCTGCGCCAGCGTGGAGGCGCGCTGATCAACGCCGGCAGCATCGCGTCCGACCTCGCCTTCCCGTTCCAGGGGCTCTACGCGACCTCCAAGCACGGGGTGAAGGGCTTCACCGACACCCTGCGCATGGAGCTCATCGCCGATGGCGCACCGGTCTCGGTCACCCTGGTGAAGCCCGCCTCTATCGACACGCCGCTGCCGCAACGCGCCCGCAACTACATGGACCGCGAGCCCACCCTGCCGCCGCCGATCTACCCGCCTGAGGAAGTGGCCAACGCCATCCTGCACGCCGCCGTGCACCCGCAGCGGGATATCTTCGTGGGCGGCGGCGGCAAGGCGTTCGTTATGGGCAAGCAGTTCGCGCCCGGCGCCTACGACGAGCTCGCCCCGGCCATCATCGCCTTGCAGAAGCGGTCCGAGTGCCCACGGGACCCGCGAGGCGCCCTCCATGCGCCCCGGCATGCCGGTGCGGTCCGGGGCGACCCGCCGGTCTACGTCATGCGCACCAGCGCCTACACGCGAGCCACCCTGCACCCGCTCGCGACCGCCGGCGTGCTCGCCGCCGGCCTGGCCGCCACGGCCGCCGTGATCCTCGGCACCCGGCCCTGGCCGCGCCGGCGCTGACGAAGGGGCTAGACCGCGGCCGAACCCGAACGGCGTCCGGCGCTTCTCCCCGATACCGAAACCCTACGAATGGAAGTAACCGACCATGAAAGCACTCACGTGGCAGAGCCGGGGCAAGATCACCTGCGAGACGGTGCCGGACCCGAAGATCGAGCACGGGCGCGACGTCATCATCAAGGTCACCGCCTGCGCGATCTGCGGCTCCGACCTGCACTTGATGGGCGGGTTCATGCCGACCATGGAATGCGGCGACGTCCTCGGCCACGAGACCATGGGCGAGGTCATCGAGGTCGGGCGTGACAACCACAAGCTCAAGGTCGGCGACCGCATCGTGGTGCCCTTCACCATCTGCTGCGGCGAATGCCGCCAGTGCCAGTGGGGCAACTGGAGCTGCTGCGAGCGCACCAACCCGAACGGCAAGCTCCAGGCCGAAACCTACGGCTACCCGCTCGCCGGCCTGTTCGGGTTTTCCCACATCACCGGAGGATTTGCCGGCGGCCAGGCTGAGTACCTGCGGGTGCCCTACGCTGACGTCGGCCCCATCGTGGTGCCTGAGAGCCTTACCGACGAGCAGGTGCTGTTCCTCAGCGACATTTTCCCGACCGCCTATCAGGCCGCCGAGCATTGCGACATCGGACCGGAGGATACGGTGGCGATCTGGGGTTGCGGCCCGGTCGGCGTGCTCGCGGTCAAGTGCTGCCTGATGCTGGGCGCCAAGCGGGTCATATCCATCGACAGCGTGCCCGAGCGCCTGGCGCTCGCCCGGGAAGCCGGCGCCGAGACTATCGACCTGTCCAAGGAGAAAGTGCAGGACACGCTCATGGAGATGACCCACGGCCTCGGCCCGGACTCGGTCATCGAGGCGGTCGGCATGGAGTCGCACGGAGCCGACACCACGCTCCAGAAGGTGTCCTCCGCCATCATGGAGCACACGGTCAGCCTAGAACGACCCTTCGCGCTCAACCAGGCGATCCTGGCCTGCCGTCCGGGCGGTAATGTCTCGATGCCCGGCGTCTTCGCCGGTCCGGTCGGTCCCGTCGCCCTCGGCGTCCTGATGAACAAGGGCCTGACCCTGAAGACCGGCCAGACCCACATGGTCCGCTACATGAAGCCGCTGCTGGAGCGCATCCAGAACGGCGAGATCGACCCGTCCTTCATCATCAGCCACCGCTCAACGAACCTGGAGGATGGCCCGGCGCTGTACGACATGTTCCGGGACAAGAAGGACAGCTGCACCAAGGTCGTGTTCAAGCCGCACGGCTGACGCCGCCCAGGTCAGGGCCGGGAACGGCCCGCAACGCATGAAGGCACGGATGCCGGACGACACACGCGACCTCGCCCTGGTCTTCGCCGGCGGCAACGCTGTCGGCGCCTACCATGCCGGGACGTACGAGGCGCTGCACGGACGGGGGCTCAGGCCGGACTGGGTCGTGGGCGCCTCCATCGGCGCGGTGACGGCCGCCATCGTCGCGGGCAACGCCCCCGAGGACAGGGTCGCCAAGCTCCGGGCGTTCTGGGACGAGGCGACCCTCCTCACCGGGCCAAGCCCGACCGGTCTGCTCAAGCCGCGCCAGATCTACAACGGCCTCCATGCCCTCCTGGCGCTCGCCTGGGGTCGCCCGAGCATCTTCCGCCACCGGCTGCCTGGGCTTTGGTCGGCCCTGCCTTGGGTGCCGAACGACGTGGCCCTGTTCGACAACAAGCCCTTGCTTCGAACGTTGGAGCGCCTCGTCGACTTCGAGCGGCTGAACCGGGGCGACACCCGCCTGACGGTGGGGTGCGTGGACATCGAGACCGGGGAGGAGGTGTTCTTCGACACCGCCCGCCAAGTGGTCCGGCCCGAGCACATCCTCGCAAGCACGGCCATCCTCCCGGCCTTCCCGCCCGTCGAGGTGGATGGGCGCGTGCTGTGCGACGCGGGCTACACGAACAACCTGCCCCTCGACCCCCTCGTCGAGACCGAGCTGGGGCGGGACCTCCTGTGCATCGCCTCGGACCTGTTCTCCCTACGGGCACCGCGCCCCGCCTCGCTCGACGCGGTGTTGGAGCGCGCCAACGACCTCATCTTCGCCAGCGCGCCGCGCCGGGCCATCGCGGGCCTCAAGCGCGAGTACGAATTGCGGGATCGGCTCGATCCCACGGGCCCGACGGTCACGCTGCTCCACCTCGTCTACCAGGCGGGCGCCGACGAGCTGGCGGCCAAGAGCTTCGACTTATCGCACTCTTCGATCCGCGATCGTTGGGCCGCCGGCGGAAGGGACGCGATGCGCGGCCTGGGGCTTCTGACCCCGGGCCGGAGTTCGACCGGCAGCTTCGACTACCTCAGCCTTCCGGACAGCCTCGTCGCCCCAAAGGATGCGGGGCCTCAGGCGGCTTCCGCGGTGGCGTAACGTCGACAGTGCTGAAGGTACCCGACCTCGTGCCGGCCGGCGAGCTCGACCACGCTCGACCAGAGCCAATTTGGCGCCTGCTCCCCGCCGTCGGTGCCTCGCAGGACCTCCTGCCGCCGGCTTGAGCGGGTCGCCTGGTCCAACTGGCGCCCGTGCGCCTTTCCTACGACGTAGGCGAGGTAGTGCGCTGCCCGCACCGCCTCCTCGCGGCTGAACTGGTCGACGTCGAGTTTGAGGTCCTGCGGGGCGAGCTCGCGCATGACCATCGGCTTGCCGAGCAGGCGCACCGGCAGCATGCGCTCGCCCAGGTTCGGCGAGAGCGCACGCGCCCCGGCCACCACGCGCTCGGCCGGGTCGACGGACATTTCCGCGTTGGGAGCCGGCGGCGCCGCGGCCTCAACGGCTTCCTTCAGGTCGACAAGCGCGAGCCGGCGCTTGCCGTCCTCCTCGACGCGCACGAGCGCGGCGTAGCGAAGGAATCCCAGCGAGGAGCACCCCTTCATCCAGTAAGCCGCGTCGATCAGGCGGAGGTCAGCCTTATCGCCGCGCCCGCTCAGTGACAGCACCAGGCTGCGGACCCGCTCCTCCTCGAACAGGCCGCCCAGGCCAGCCCGCTCGGTCTTGTCGAGCGCCCAGAACTTGCGACCGAGCGGGATTGAGGGCTCGACGTCCTTCAGGCGCTCGCGGGCGAGGTGCTTCCACTGCCTTCCCAGCGCCCGCCGGCGCACGGTGCGCACCACGTCCGGCTCCGGCGGGGGCTCGTCGCCGGCCGGGCCGTCCAACCCCAGCGCGTAGCCTCGGACCATCTCCTCCAGCATCCGCGCAGTGACGACGCCCGGCAGGTCGGAGCCGCGGGCCGTGCTCGCCAGCGATAGGCCGAGCCGGACGAGGTCGTGCACGGGGTTGCCGACGACGGTCTGGTCGAGGTCGCGCACCTGGATGTCGACGCGCCCATCAGCGTCGGCGAGCGGCCCCAGGTTGCCGAGGTGGCAATCACCGCAGATCCAGACCGATGGTCCCTCAGGCAGGGTGCCGCGTGCCAGGCCGTCGAGCCATTCGTAGAACTTCTGGGTGTTCCCGCGGACGTAGGCGTGGGCCGATTTCGCCATCTTCAGGGTGCGTTGCCGCTCCAGGGCCGACGCACGTTCCCTAGGTCCATTTGCTTGGTCGCCACGCATCCACGCACCTTCGTCGGTCGCCGTCTGCCCTGGCACATCACGCCCTGGCCGCCCGACAACCCGCGTGGGACGGTAGGGGTCGCGCGGCCGATTGCCTCCGCTGTGGATAGCCGAGGCGCCTGACAAGCGGGGCGGGAGAAAGCGACGCAGGCGCCCTCTCTCCCGACACGTCCGCGACGTGTCGTCCAGGCCACCGTCCACCGAGGTCACTCCCCCTTGCCGCCAGACACGAACCGGCAGGCGCAACGGGCGTTAGCGCACGGCACGGAAGGACGAATGACCCATGCAGCAGCGCTGGCCGAGCCGGTTGTGGATCGTGCGGCACGGCGAGAGCGCCGGCAACGTCGCGGCCGATGCCGCCCACGGCGCGAGCTTGGCGCGGATCGACATCGCCGAACGGGACGTCGACGTGCCGCTCAGCGCGCGCGGCGAGCGGCAGGCGGATGCCGTCGGGCGCTGGTTTGCGGACCTTCCGGCGTCCGAGCGCCCGGACACGGTGCTGACCTCGCCCTACCTTCGGGCTAGGCAGACCGCCGAACGCATCCGCGCGGCCGGTAGCTTGGCGCCGGACGCGCCGGATCCGCTCGTCGACGAGCGACTGCGCGAGAAGGAGCTCGGCATCCTCGACCGCCTGACACAGACCGGCGTCGAGGAGCTGCATCCCGAGCAGGCCCAGATGCGCCGCCGCCTGGGCAAGTTTTACCACCGCCCGGCGTCCGGCGAGAGCTGGTGCGACGTGATCTTGCGTCTGAGGAGCGCCCTGGAGACGGTCTCGCTGCATCATGGCGAGAAGCGGGTCCTCATCGTCGCGCACCAAGTCGTAGTGCTGTGCCTGCGCTACCTGATCGAGGAGATGACCGAGGCCGAGATCCTGGCCGTCGACGGCGCGGGCGACGTCGCCAATTGCTCCGTCACCGAGTACGCCTTCCGGCCCGTAGAAGGCACCACAGGCAAGCTCGCGCTGGAGCGCTACAACTTCGTCGCGCCCGTGGCCGAGGCCGGGGCTCCGGTCACCGCCGAACCCGACGCGGAAGAGGCCGCCAGATGACGCACGAGATCCTCACCGCGGACAGCCTCAAGGCCTTCCCGCTCCCCGTCCCGCACGCGGGCAGCAAGGACGAGCGCGGCAGCGCGCTGGTGTTCGGGGGCTCGGCCTCGGTCGCGGGCGCCGCCCTGTTGGCCGGCGTCGCCGCCCTACGGGCAGGCGCAGGCAAGCTAAAGATCGCGACGGTCGCGGGCGCGGCCGGCGGGATGGGTCTGGCGGTGCCAGAGGCCATGGTCGTTGGCTTGCCCGAGACGCCGGAGGGTGGCGTGGATGCCGAGCGCGCCGCGGAATGCCTGCTCAAGGTGACGAAAGGCTGCGACGCGCTATTGGTCGGACCCGGTATGGTCGAGGACGGCCCGACCACCGCGTTGGCGGTGCGGTTGCTGGAGGCGCTGCCCGACGCGTCCTTCATCCTCGACGCGGCCGCGGTTTGTGGGCTCGCCCGACATGCCGCCGACGTCCGCCGGCACGGGGGCCGGGTGGTGATCACGCCTCATGCCGGCGAGATGGCCCAGCTCCTGGACCGGAGCCGGGAGGCGGTGGAGGCGGACCCGCTCGAAGCGGCGCTCGCGGCTGTCAACCTGCTCGGGGCGGTAGTGGTGATGAAGGGCGCTCAAACCTGGATCGTGGATCCGCGAGGCTCCCGCTGGCTCTACGAGGGAGGCGGTGTCGGCTTGGCGACCTCGGGCTCGGGCGACGTCCTGGCCGGCCTCGTAGTCGGCCTGCTTGCGCGCGGGCTGGCGCCGATGCCCGCGGCCCTGTGGGGCGTGTTCCTCCACGGCGAGGCCGGCAAGCGTCTGGCCGCGTCCGTCGGCCCCGTCGGCTTCCTGGCCCGCGAGCTCTCCGGCGAAGTACCGGGATTATTGCGCGCGTCTTAGACCGCACTGCGAGGCAAAGCCGAAATTCTGACATGTTTGAATGCGGGCCGGCGCAATCCGCCCCGTGGGTCAGGCCATGGTTCGCCACTTCCGGAGCCCGATGTCTGCACCTGCCACTTCTCTGTCCGGCCGCCGCGTCCTTGTCGTCGAGGATGAATACCTGATCGCCAGCCAGGTGGCGCGTTGCTCCGGGCAGCCGGCGTCGAGTTGCTTGGGCCGGTGCCGAGCGTGGGGCAGGCACTCGACCTGATCAAGCGAGGCAGACCGTCGTCAGTGCGGACAAGGCGCATCTGGCGGCCGCCAGGGCAACGAGCCGCAGGTCATGGTTTTCGACGAGGCAACCGACGACGGAGAGCATGAAGCGGCCCTGGAAAGTCTGAGACCGCAGCATGCAACATACCGGTGTATACGGGGCTAATATCGAGCCGCAGCGACGCTGATGAATATGTTCGGCACCTTGTTGGGGTCGGCCGGCGGGAGAACGCCGACTTCGATTTAACCTCTCGACTTTGGACGGCCACGCCGACGGCTTCCGAGGCCTCACGTCCGGCCGGTGCAGCTGCTGGCAAGCCGCTGGCGGCGGCGTCCTCCCTCGAAGGTGAGCCGCGGGAAACGCCGTTCCGCGGCCGCACTTAGATGGACGCGCTCAACAGGGCCGGCACCAGGAATCGGCGCCAGCCATAGGCAAGGGTCAGCGACCCTTCTTGTAGAGCTTGCTCGCGATCTCGAAGATCTCCTCCGGCGCGTAGTCCGGAGCGAAGGCCCCGTAGTTGCCGTCGAGCTCGGGGATCTTGCCGCCCTCGGGCGCGCCGTCGACGACCTCCAGGTTGCCCGGCGGGTCGCCCGGAAGCGCGACCTCGTCGTTCGACCACACGCCGGCCGCTTCGGCGTAATCGTCCGGGCTGAACGTGTAGAGGCGCCGGTGCTTGCCCTCGTCCAGGTACTTCTGGCACTCGGGGATGCGCGACAGGTCGATATTAGGGGTTGGCAGCATCTGCTCGATGGCCACGCCGGTGAGCTTCTTCAGAGCGAGGGCGTAGGCGTGAGCGTGCAACGAGCCGCGCACGAGAAGGTAGCCGCAGACCTCGCGACCGGTCGGTTCGGTCATCGTCTCGTAGACGCGCAGCTTGTGGATGCGCGCGCCGCACTCCAGGTGAAAGTTGTGCAGCAGGTCGATGATTAGGTTCCCGGTCGTCGTGACCATGTCCATGTTCCAGGACGCGGCGTTAGAGTTCATCGGCATGGCACCGCCGCCGTTGCTGAGGAAGCTACCGGCGAGCCGCACGTCCTGCATGTCCTTGAACGGCGCCTTCGAGATGTCGACGTTCTTCTTTGGGTTGCCGGGACCGTTGTTGAGCAGCGCGATGCCTGTCGAGACGAGTTCGACGTGGCCGATCTCCTCGGCGAAGATGCTCGACACCAGGCTGTAGAACGGCCGCAGCTTCTCTTTGTTGCGAAAGTTGAAGCTCTGGAACATGTAGTTCCCGAGCGTCGACATCTCGCCGTACTTGCCGCCGAGCAATTCCTGCAGGGCGGCGGCGGCGTTCGGCTCGGGCTTCTTCGGCTCCGGCAATTCCGTCAGGAGCTTGTCGATCTTCATGAACATGGCACGGGTCTCCGGCCGCGCGAGGGTGCGCCTGGGCTATCCCCCGGGAGGGTTAGCGAGTTCCCGCCGAAGGCTTGCGACCTAAGCCGACCGTGAGCGGTAGGGCCGCGGCGCACAGTCCGGCCATCGCCCAAAATGCGACGGCGCCGAGGGCGGCGAAGAGAAGCCCGCCCGTTGCGGTCAGGACGGCAGAGGCCACGCCTAGGCCCAGGGTGCCGTAGAGCGTCTGTGCGGTGGCCGCGAGGCGCGCGGGCACGGCACTAGCGATCAGGCGCATGGCGGCGAGGTGCAGGAGCGCGAAAGTCAGACCGTGCAGCGGCTGAACGACGGTCAGGACCGGCACTGAGGCGGTGGCGGCCATGGCCGACCAGCGCAGCACGCCCGTCCCCGCGGCCAGCATCGCGGCCCGGGCCGTCCCCAGGCGCGTCAGAAGCCAGGGACCGGCAAGGACGAAGACGAGGACCTCGGACGCGACCGCCTCCGACCAGAGTAGGCTGATCGCGCCCGCGCCTATGCCGGCCTCGCGCCAGCGGATCACCGCGAAGCCGTCGTTCAGGGCATGGCTGCCGATGACGAGTGCCGCAACCACGAGCATCCGCCGGAACGGCCCGAGGGTCAGGAGTTCGCGGAGGCCGCCGAGGCCGAGGCTCGGCAGCGCGTCCCGCGCCGGGGCGGAAGGTACGCGAGCCGTCGCGACCGCCATGACGAGGAACAGGAGGCCGCTCGACACGATGATGCTCGCCAGGCCGGCCCGGGCGACGAGCAGGCCCGAGGCCAGGGTCCCGAGCACGAAGGCCGCCGATCCCGCGCCCCGGACCCAGCCGTACGTGAAGGTGCCCTCGCGCTCCGCGGCGGCGAGCGCGAGCGCGTCGGCGAGCGGCGCCAGGGCGGCAATGGCGCTGGCGTGCAGGACGCTCACCGTCAGCAGCGGCCAGAAACCGTACCCCGCGAGGTAGGCGAAGAAAATCAGCCCGGACGCGGTTGCCGCGATGCTGAGCACGGCCCGCGTGGCGTCGTAGCGGTCGGCGAGGTGCCCGGCCACGGGGCCCGCGGCGAGACGCATCAGCGTGCCCGCCGCGAGCGCGACCCCGATCTCGCCCGGACCCAGGCCGCGCTCGCCGAGGAGGCTTGGCAGGAACGGGGACTCGGTGCCGTAGGCCGCGTAGAGCGAGCCCTGCAGCAGCACGAAGGCCGGGAGGGAGCCCGTCAGGACGCGAGCCCAGGGCCTCGTCGCTCCGGTCCGCGCATCCATGTTGCCAGATCCCAGCCGTCACGCCGGCTCGGCGGACGCCCGGCCAGTCTGACCTGCCGGACCGTGCATGCCCAGCGCGCCGCGACCGACCATCCACACCGCCAGACCGGTGGCGGCGACGGCGGCCAGGACGACGAACGAGGCCGCGAAGCCGAGGTACTGAGCGACGACGCCGGCGAGCAACGGGCTCACCGTCGCGCCCGCGCCGTATGCGGTCATGACGCCGCCGAGGCCGGCATTGGCGTGGCCGGTGCCATCCATGATCTCGGCCACGAGCGCCGGGATGGCGACGCCGCCCAGTCCCATCGCCAGGCCTTCGAGCACCTGGACCGGGACGACCAGCCACCAGGATGTCGCCAACGCGGCGAGCAGACCACGGACCACGACCAGCCCGAGGGCGAGGGAAAGCACGCCGGCGTGCCCGCGTCCCTGCGCAGCCCGCGCGGCCAGCAGCGCCGCGCCGACCATCGTCGCCTGCGAGACTACGGTCATCACGCCGGTGGTCAGGCTCGGGTCGGCCCCCGCGGCCGTGCGCGCCTGCGCCAGGAACGGCAGCATGGCCCCGTTTGCGGTCTGGTAGGCGAACACGGCGGCCGCCAGGAGCAGGAGTGGCTTAGTCCCGAACAGGACGCGCAGCGTCGGGCGCCCGTCCTGTTCGCCGCCGCGCGCCGTGCCGTGGTCGATGGTGCCCCTGTCGATGCCGAGCAGGACGCCGCACGAGGCGACCGCCATGACCACGATGGCGATGGACACGTAGCCGAGCCCGAGCGCGTAGCCGAGCACGCCGGACAGGGCGGCGTTGGCGGCGTTGCCGGCGTGGTTGAACGCCTCGTTGCGGGAGACCTGACGACCGTAGGCTTGTTGCCCGACGATGCCGAGCGTCACGGCCGCGACCAAAGGCGCGATGCTGGTGTCGGCGACGCCGATGACCAGCTGCGACAGGCCGATGAGCCAGAGGCTGTCCGTCGCGACCAGGGCGACCGCCCCCGCGGCGATGCCGAGAACCGCCATGGCCAGGGCGGAACGCTTGTACGTCGTGTGGTCGATCAGCGCGCCGACCGACGTCGTGGCGAGGAGGCCGGCGAGACCAGCGAGCCCCATGGCGAAGCCGGTCGTGGCCGGGTCGAAGCCCTGCTGCTGCAGGTACACGCCGAGGAACGGCCCGAAGCCCTCGCGCGCACCGGCCAGGGCGAAGTTGAGGGCGAGGAGGCTTGTGACTGGTTGCATCGGCTGCCCTGGGTCGCGGTCGTATTGGTCGCACTGAACCCCAGGAAAGCATTCGTTTGTCCCAGGTTAGCTTTTCAGGTCGCCGGCAAGCCTGAAGCGGCCGCCGGAGACCGTCGCGACATGGAGACTGGGAACGCTTGCGGGAGCTCGAACTTGGCGCCAGCGCTCCGATGCGTGGTCGCCATTCCGGTCCGGAACGAGGCAGAGCGGATCGGCGCCTGCCTGGAGGCGCTGGCCGCCCAGCGAGGCATGGGGGCAAGCGGGCTGGGCGTCGTGCTGTTCCTCAACAACTGCACCGACGAGACGGCACACGTGGTCGCAGCCCTGCGACCTTCGCTATGCATCCCCGTCCGGGTGATAGAGCGCACGTTCGTAGGCGCGAACGCCGGTTGGGCTCGGCGCGAGGCAATGGAGGCGGCCGCCGACTGGCTGGACGAGGGTGAGCCCTTCGATGGCCTCATACTGACCACCGACGCGGACAGCCGGGTGCCGGCCGATTGGGTCGCCCGCAACCTTGCGGCAGTCGCGGACGGGGTCGACGCGGTGGCCGGCCGGATCGCCCTCGACGAGGCCGACGCGGCGCGCCTGCCTGCCGCGCTGCACGAGCGGGGGAGCCGCGAAGGCGGCTACGAGGCACGACTGATCGAGCTTGAGGCCCTGATCGACCCGGTCCCACACGATCCCTGGCCGCGTCATTGGACGACCTCCGGGGCGACACTGGCAGTCAGGCTTGGCACCTACCGGCGGGTCGGGGGCATGCCGCCGCTTGCGGTCGGCGAGGACAAGGCTTTCGTGTCCTCGCTGCTATCGAGCGACGCGAGGGTTCGGCACGACCCCGGCATCCTCGTGGTCACGTCGGGTCGGCTCGACGGGCGGGCGCCGGGCGGGGCGGCCGACACGATGAAGCTGCGCTGCGAAGTGCCGGAGAGCCCGTGCGACCCACGTCTGGAGCCGTTGCCCCAGGCCCTGTTCCGGTACGCCTGGCGGCGCCGGCTGCGGCGGCTTCATGCATCCGGGCGGCTAGACCGCGTCCATTCCTGGGCGCCATGGCTCGGCATCCGAGCTGACGAAGCGCGGACCATCGCACGATTGCCGACGCTCTGCGCCATCCTCGCAGCGGTCGAGGCCAAGAGCCCTTGCCTGACCTACTGCCCGCTTCGCCCGCGCGAGATACCGAGGCAAACCCGCTTGGCGAGCACGGTCCTCCTCCTGATGCGCGGCGCGGGACGACTCGCGCGGGCGGTCCGCGCCGTGGAAGGCAGGCCCCTTACGAACGGACGAGCCCCTGGGTGCATTGAGCGCACCGGCGATGCGTGAGGCAGGCACCCTGATATACCGCGTGCAGAAGCATGCCGCCCGCCGGCTGCACTACGACTTTCGGCTGGAACTCGGCGGCGTCCTGAAGAGCTGGGCGGTCACGCGCGGCCCGAGCCTCGTCGCTGGCGAACGCCGGTTGGCCATCGAGGTCGAGGACCATGGCTTGGATTACGCCGACTACGAGGGCGTGATCGCGCCGGGCAACTACGGCGCCGGCGTTGTGCTGCTCTGGGACCGCGGCACCTGGGCGCCGGACGGCGATCCCGAGGCGGCGCTCGGGGCGGGCTCGCTCGCCTTCACGCTGCACGGCGAGAAGCTTTCGGGACGGTGGCGTCTCACGCGGATGAAACCTCGGCCCCGCGAGCGGCATGTCTCCTGGTTGCTGGTCAAGTCGCGCGACGCGGCCGCCCGCGGACCTGACGACCCGGACATTCTGGCGGAACAGCCGCGTTCGGTCGTGACCGGACGCACGGTCGAGGAGATTGCCGCCGCGGCGGCCTGACGGGAGGAAGGCGGATGGACCTGAGTATCCCGATCAGCTCGGCCGACGACGCGGTCGCGGCCGCTAGGCAGGTGGCGACGGCGGCCGCGGCACGCGCGGACGGACAGGACCGCGACGACGGCTTCCCTGCGCAGGACGTCGCCGACCTCGCTCGCCTCGGCCTGCTCGCCGCGCCCATTCCCTCCGTTGAAGGTGGCGTCGGCCTCGGAGAAGACCCGGACGCGTGCGACCTAGGGACGGTTCTGCGGCTCGTGGGGTACGGCAGCCTCGCGCTCGGTCGCATCTACGAGGGGCACGTCAACGCGCTCCAGCTCATCGCCCGATACGGTACGCTCGCGCAGGCGACGGGCCTGTTCTCGGATGCGCGCGCTGGGCACCTGTTCGGGGTCTGGAACACCGATGCGCCCGGCGACTGCCTGCGGCTGGGGGAGGACCGCCGGCTTCGCGGCGTGAAGACGTTCGCGTCGGGCGCCGGCTTCGTCACCCGTGCCCTCGTGACGGTCAAGCGGGAGCCGGGCGCGCCGCCGTTGATGCTAGTCGTGCCGCTTGAGCCGGGCACGCGCGCCGACCTGAACGGATGGCGAGCCCACGGGATGCGTGCATCCGCGACCGGCACCGTCGACTTTGAGGACATCGCGGTCACCGACGAGGAAATCCTGGGCGCTTGGGACGACTACCACCGCCAGCCGACGTTCTCGGGCGGCGCGTGGCGCTTCGCGGCGGTGCAACTCGGGGGCATCGAGGCGGTGTTCGACGCGTGGCGGGGGCACCTGGCCGCGACCGGCCGGGGCGGCGACCCGCACCAGCTCGCCCGCCTCGGTGAGGGTGCCATCGCGGTCGAGAGCGCGCGAGGGTGGGTCGAGCGCGCCGCCCGGGTCGTCACCGAGGACGAACTCGCACCCGACCGCGTCGTCGCCTTCGTCAACCTCGCGCGGCTCGCGGTTGAGAGGGCCGGCCTAGACGTGCTGCAACTCGCGCAGCGGTCAGTCGGCCTGCAGGGCTTCCTGTGCGGGCACCCTCTAGAGCGGCTCTCGCGCGACCTGGCCACCTACCTGCGCCAGCCGGCGCCTGACCGGGCGCTCACGACGGCGGCCGCGGAGATACTGGAAGCCCGCGGCGCAGCGGGCGAACTCTTCGAGGCGGGCGCCGCGTGATGACCCGGTACGCCCGTTCCCTGCCGCCGAGC
This sequence comes from Methylobacterium sp. P3_A11, assembly GCF_056403155.1. Classification (NCBI taxonomy): domain Bacteria; kingdom Pseudomonadati; phylum Pseudomonadota; class Alphaproteobacteria; order Hyphomicrobiales; family Methylobacteriaceae; genus Methylobacterium; species Methylobacterium sp. P3_A11. Next base: position 5,826 of record NZ_JBFUGA010000072.1, on the reverse strand, counting down.
TACTTCGACGAGCGGTACGCCAAAAACCCGGACCCCTGGGATTTCGAGACCAGCGACTACGAGCGAGCGAAGTACGAGGCCACTCTCGACGCCCTGCCGCGGACCCGGTACGCCTCCGCCCTGGAAGTCGGCTGCTCCATCGGCGTGCTGAGCGAAACGCTGGCCAAGCGGTGCGATGCCCTCGTGAGCCTCGACTTGGCCGAGCGTGCCCTGGCGCGGGCGCGCGGGCGATGCAGGGACTTGCCCCACGTCCGTTTCGAACTCGCGCAGGTGCCAGGTCAATGGCCAGAGGGTTCGTTCGACCTGATCCCGCTGTCGGAGGTCGTCTACTACCTCGATGCGCATGACGTGCGGCGTCTGGCCGAGCGGGTGCAGGGCTGCCTGCGGCCTGGTGGTGACGTCATGCTGGTTCACTGGACGGGCGAAACTCACTATCCGCTGGCCGGCGACGAGGCAGCCGAGCGCTTCATCGAAGACGCGAGTGCGTTCCTGCGCGTCCATCATCAGACCTGCACGGACAAGTATCGGCTCGACGTGCTGACCACTCGCGAAGGCCTACCCTGACAGCGCCCGGCTGGCTCGACGCGCCGCAGCGTTAAGGCCGCGCCAACCGCGGCTCCTAGGCTATTCGGCGTCAATCCTGAGTGTAGCCTTCCCACACTGCAGAGCCGACGAGCTGCACTGGCTATTTTGGGGCTGTCGGTACGGCGGACATGGATCGGTGGTGATTGGTCCGCTTCTGTGACGACCCTACTCAGAAGCAGCCTTTCCGCTTACGGCCATATGCGGCAACGTGGACGACTACCCGAGAAGTGAGCTGAGCACTTTCTTTGTCCGCATCTAGGCCACAGTTCGGGCGCCTTCTGTCGAGGTCGGCGCCCGGTCGATCCGGAGGCAGGCGCGACGATGGCTCAGGAGTTGCCGAACCTCCCACCGGAAGCATTCGCCAAGCACGACCGTGAACCCGATCCCGTTTTCTACGCACAGCCGCGCTTTGTGACCCATATCGATGACGCTGCGATCGCAACCGTGACCGAGCTCTATAGGGAGATCGTCCCGGCAGGCGGCAAGATCCTCGATTTGATGTCGAGCTGGGTCAGCCACCTGCCGGACGAGGTCGCCTATGCCAGCGTCACCGGCCATGGCCTGAACGCAGCAGAACTCGCCGCCACCCCGCGCCTGACCCGGCATTTCGTCCAGGATCTCAACGCCGAGCCGCGCTTGCCCCTCGACACGGCCTGCCTCGACGGCGCGCTTATCTGTGTCTCGGTGCAGTATCTGCAGCGACCCGTGGCCGTCATGTCCGAGATCGCGCGTGTGCTGCGCCCCGGTGCCCCGGCGGTGATCTGCTTCTCGAACCGCCGCTTCCCGACCAAGGCGGTCGCCATCTGGAACGCCTTGGACGGCGCGGGGCATACCCGGCTCATCTCTTTGTACCTACAACGCGCCGGCTTCGCTCGCATCGAAGGACGTGTCCTCAAGCCCGAGGGAGGACCCGGCGATCCCCTGACGGCGGTGATCGGATGGGCCGCCGCGGCGTAAGGCACCGAGCGTCGGTCGGTCCCGATGGAGTGTCCGTGCCGGTTCGCGTGTGCCGATCGCCATCACGGCAATCCGCACGTTATCAGCTGGTCAAGCCGGGGCACGCATCGGGAACCAGTTGCCGTGAAAGCCCGGCGGGATCCGGTGTCCGAGGCGGATCCGGGCGATGGGGGGCGCTGCGAACGCTCGCGCATCGAGCACGGTGAACTCGGTCGTGTCGCTGACCGTGTCGATGACGAGTCCGACGAGCCAGCCCTCGTCCTCACCGGCACCGAAGCGCGCCGGCACGAAGACGAACTCTCCCGGGATGTGCCCGGGACCGAAATCGTGCGCGTCGCGTGCGTCCGTCTTCAGGTCGTGCTTGTAGAGCTGCGTTGCACCAGCCAGTTGCGTGTTGCCGTCGGCGGGGACGCTGACCGTGTAGAGGTAGCGGTGGCGCTGCCCGAGACGCCGCTCATCGATGCGGGGGAATTCCTGCGCCGCGGGGTCGAGCACCAGCCGCTCGACCCGCCCCGTGGCGGGATCGACCGTCCAGCGTTCGAGCCGGCCCGGGCTGTCGAGCCCACCCTCGACCGCGGTAAACACCGTATCGTAGGTGACCAAGTCGAGGATCACCCGCCCGTCCGCGTCGTCGTAGGCGTTGGCGACGTGGAACGCGAAGCAGGGATCCACCGCGCACCAGCGGATGTCGGTGCCATCGCCCTGCCGGGGGAGGAGGCCCACCCGGGCCCTGTGGGCGCGGTTCCAGCGGAACGGGAAGCGGTAGCCGGCGAGGAGCGCCGCGAACGAGAAGGTGACGGGCAAGTCGAGCACGATGACGAAGCGGGCCGTGATGGCGCAGTCGTGGATGCAGGGGCCGTGCTCGACTGAAATCGGCACGTCCCGCACGACCCGCCCCGTCGGTGCGACGACGACGTGGCGAACGCTGTCCCAGACGCGGCCGTCGTAGGCGATCGCGTGGGTCTCGCCGGTCAGCGGGTCGCGGTGCGGATGACCGGTGAACGATCCGGCCAGCGTCCCGTCGAACGGATTGTAGCGCTGCTCCTCCAGGTTCCGCGCGAGTTCGACGGGGAAGCTGCCGGCCTCCACCAAGGCGAAGATCCGGCCGCCGAGCTCGACGACGTTGGTGTTGACGGTGTCGTTGCCGCCCCGTCGCGGACCCGGCGCGGCCGGTCGGCCGAGCGCCGCGGCAGCCGTGCGCGAGCGGATCCAGCGGTTGCGGTACCACAGCGCCTTGCCGGCCTCGATCGCGAGACCGTGCACCATGCCGTCGCCGAGAAACCAGTCGTGGCCGCGTGAAACCCGGCGGACGGGGTTGGCTCCCATCTTGAGGTAGAGGCCGTCGAGCCCGGGCGGGATCGCCCCAATCACGGGCAGGTCCTGCAGCGACAGCTCCTCCCGCATCGGTGCGTGAACGCCGATCACGAAGGGGTTGCGCGTTCCAGGCAGGCGCAGCCGGTTGCAGGCCGCGATCAGACCCACGCCGCCCTCGGCGAGGGTGCGAAAGGCCGACTGGACTGGGTTCGGCATCGGCAGCGATCCCCCGGCGAGGTGGTAAGCGAACATGCATCGGGCCGGGAGGGCCTGGCCATCGGTCGTCGAGGCAGAGCCCGAGGGCCGATGCAGCTCTGCCCTGGCGGGACGTTCCGGCGCTGGCGCGGGCGCCCGAGCCCGCCTTCTTCGCGCTCTCGACGTTAGTCGCGGAACTTCGGGCAAATCAATGTTGGGGGAGCCCTTCGTCCGCGGTGAACGCGTCGTCGCTCATGCGCAGGAACCGGCGAGGACCGTGGCAATTGGCTTACCGAACCGCCGCTCACGCCGCTCCGGAGGATATGCCATGTCGAGCGATACCGAGAAGCATCGCGCCCTGCTCAGCGCCCTCAGAGACGCGCAGGGTAAGGGCGACGGTTCCTTTGAGCAGGCGGTGACAAACGCCTTCGAGCACGTCTTCGAACATCTGGGTCGCCTGAACGATCACGTCTCCCTCGGCGGCCCCGATGGGGGCGACCCCCAGTTGAAGCCTGGCGAGTCGCCAACGTTGCGCTAGGGATGTCCGGACTCGTCGGTGGGGAGCGCTTGATGATCACGCTGTACACATGGTCGACCCCGAACGGTCGCAAGATCCCGATCATGCTGGAGGAGTGCGGCCTGCCCTACACGGTCGTGTCGGTGAACATCGGCAAGGACGAGCAGTTCGCCCCCGACTTCCTGAAGGTCTCGCCGAACAACAAGATCCCGGCCATTGTCGACGACGAGGCGGAGGGCGGCCCCGTATCCGTGTTCGAGAGCGGCGCGATCCTGACCTATCTCGCGGAGAAAACTGGGCGCTTCCTCGCGCCGTCCGGCCCCGCCCGTTACAAGGCCCTGGAGTGGCTGCACTGGCAGATCGGCGGTCTCGGGCCTATGCTGGGCCAGCTCGGCTTCTTCGCGGTGCGCTCCGACCTGAAGGCGCCGCTCGCCATCAAGCGCTTCACCGACGAGGCCGACCGCCTGCTGCACGTCATGGACCGGCGTCTCGGCGAGGGGCCGTACCTCGCGGGCGCGGAGTACTCGATCGCCGACATCGCCTGCTACGCCTGGACCCTGGCGGCCACGACCTTCCTAAAGGCGGCGCTCGTGAACACGCTCGACGCCGTCCCGAACGTGCACACCTGGCTGGAGCGGGTCGGTGAGCGTCCGGCGGTCAAGCGGGGCATGGATGTGCCGAAGACCTGAGCGTCAGGTGACGCTCACCCGCACCCGATGCCAGCCGGCACAGAGATAGCTCTTGTGGTTCCAGGTGTCGTCGGGCAGCGCTGAATGCCTCTGTCCCGCCATGTCCCAGGCCCGGACGACGAACTCGTGCTCACCCAGGGCAGGTGGAGTTCGGCCGCCCAGAAAGTCCAGGCAAAGGGCGCCTCGGGGTCGTGCTTCAGGTCGGCCTGGGTCCAGCTTCGCCCGCCGTCGCCGGAGATGTCGACGCGGACGACGGCCCGATCCCCGCTGATTGCGTAGCCCCGGATCCAGTTCGGCCCAGCCCCGAAGGCGCCGCCGCGCGCGGGCTCGCAGATTGCGGCGTTCAGTGGCATCGCGTCGATGGTGTGCCCCCGTGTCGGGTCGGCGGTCTTGGGCGACACGTCGGGCGCGGGTACCATGCGGTGGCTCCTGCTAGCCCTCAGCCTTGCCAACCTGTGACACGCTGGGGCGCTGTGGCGGGCGCGCTAGCTCGATCTCCAGGCCTCGTCCGCTTCCGGCCAACGTCGGTCACCGCTCAGCGCCCGCGTGTGCGTCTCAGATGGGTGGATCTCTGCCTATCCGCTTTTGGATGGCGGATGCATCGAAGCGGACGTCAGCGAGGGTACTACTCACGACCGATTGCGGGCGATCGAAACGTCCACCTCCAAGCACTTGCTTGCTCTGCCGCGACGTGCTCCCGTTCATCGAAAGCCTATGGCTCTCCCAGTGTGATAAGCAGACGGCATGCCGGATCTCGCGCAGAACAAAGCGAATGTGATCACGTTTTATGAGCTGATGTTCAACGCTTGTCGTCCGCGCGAGGCTATCGAGCGTTATGCCGGCGCCACTTACATTCAGCACAACCCACATGTGGCCACGGGCAAGGACGGCTTCATTGCCTATTTCGAGCGAATGTCGCGCGAGTGGCCGGGCAAGCGAGTGGAGGTCAAGCGGGCAATTGCCGAGGGCGATCTGGTTGTGCTGCACTGCCTTCAGCACTGGCCGGGCGACCACGACTATGCGGCCATAGATATTTTTCGCCTAGATGAGAATGGCCTGATCGTTGAGCACTGGGATGTTTTGCAGATCCTGCCAGATGCTTCGGCCAATCCAAACGGAATGTTTTAAATCTCGGATGCCTCATGCGCGGCGGAAGCCGGCAGTTCGTTTCCCATCCCGAGCCGAAGTTGCCGAAGGGCCGTCGAATGGCTGCTTATGGGAAGCCCGCATGGCGATCTAGGCGGCCGGCTTGGGTCGGTAGCAGGCCGTTTGCTTTTCGTGCGGACCTTCTCAGAAGCGGACCGGCAGCTAACGGCCAGGTCCGGTCGCGTCCACGGGCAGCGACGAACGTCTCAGATGGGTGGAAACTCACCGGTCCGCTCTCGGCGTCGTATCGCTAAAAGCGGACCTTGCGGCCCAAGCTCAAGACCCGGAATACTGCCCTTCGGTGACCTGCTCCATCCATGTCACGGCCTTGCCGTCCAGACGCTCCTGGATCGCTATATGCGTCATCGCCGTCGTCGCAGTGGCCCCGTGCCAATGTTTCTCGTTCGGCTCGAACCAGACCAC
>NZ_JBFUGA010000071.1:0-30538 GCF_056403155.1 Methylobacterium sp. P3_A11 | reverse complement strand
CCCGTCGCCTGCCCGGACTGGATCTACAACAATCGCAATCAGGTCGAGCGCCTCTGGGCGAGGCTCAAGGAATAGCGTGCCATCGCAACCCGCTACGAGAAAACCGCCACAAGCTTCATGGGTGTCCTGTCCCTCGCCGCAGCCCTCGACTGGCTCAAGCGATGACACGCCCTAGTCGGAAAAGCGGACGGCCTCCTTCCGACCGAGGCTGTGTCAAAACTCCCTCCTGAGATAGACTTTCGGCCTTACCTGCGGAGGCCAGCATGGGTCGGTTCGTCGAAGGACAAGGCCGTCGGCAGTCCTGGTTGTTGCCCAGTTCGCTGGACGACTACGTCACCGCCGACAATCCGGTTCGGGTGATCGAGGTCTTCATCGACGAACTCGATTTGGGCACCCTCGGCTTCATCCGCTTCGAGCCCGCGGCGACGGGACGGCCTGCCTATGATCCGGCCACGCTTCTGAAGCTCTACCTCTATGGCTATCTCAACCGCGTGCCGTCGAGCCGGCGACTTGAGCGTGAGGCACAGCGCAACATCGAGGTAATGTGGCTGACCGGTCGCTTGGCTCCCGATCACAAGACGATCGCCAACTTCAGGCGTGACAACGGGCCCGCGATCCAGGCGGCCTGTCGGCAGTTCGTGATGCTGTGCCGAAATCTGCAGCTCTTCGCCGGAGCGACCGTCGCCTTGGACAGATCGAAGTTCAAGGCGGTCAACAACCGGGACCGCAACTACATTGGTCATGATCTTGGTGGCCATCGCTCGTCTCCTTGTCTGCGCAGCCGTGGATCGGATGTCTCGGAGCGATCGTATGGTTAAGGTGGGTTACACCAATATTGCTTCGATCGTTGCGTGAGGCGGCATAAAATCAGTTGGTCGGCTGCGCCTTAGCGAACCCCTGCCGCGTAACACGCTATTCGTGGCCGGACAGTCGGGTCTGCGGTGACCTCATCACCTCAGCAGCAGCTTTCAAATCCAGTTGCCACGCTCTTGATGCGCTGGCCGCCACCGACCACCGCCGGATCCTGCTGACCGCCGAGCAAGTCGCCGACTGCAAAGCTGGTGCGCTGCTTCTCGAGCGCCTGCCCACTTGTCGCATCGTCCTGGCCGACAAAGGCTACGACGGCGATGCCATCCGCCGGCAGATTGAGGCCATGTGAGCCGCACCCAACATCCCGCCCACGATCATCCGCCGCTGGAAGCCGTGCTTCTCGCCCGTGCACAATCCGCGGCCGCAACGCCATCGAGCGCATGGTCGGCCGCCTCAAGGACTTCCGCTGCATCGCCACCCGCTACGACCGGCTCGCCCGCAACGACCTCGCTGCCGTCTGCCTCGCGGCTACCGTCTTCTACGGGTTATGAATCCGGACGGTAACCGCGATCCGAATCATGCCGATGAAGTTCCAGGTGCGCTATAGCACGAACATTCTGACAAGACTGACTAGAGTATTACTTGACGCGATAGCGCAAAGCCCCGCGGATGACACAAGATCGGCGACGTAAATAATTGGCGACGGTGTTAAAAACGCACTTCATCGAACTCGCCGGGCGCCAACTTGCGGCGTCACAGCAGATAACAAAAGCAGAAACGCTGCGTTCAGATTTCGTTAATAGGCTTTAAGCAAATCATCACTGTATAGGCGAAACCGATTCGAATTCGTCGTTAAATACGGCGAGCGAGAAATGAATTTCCGTCTGCGCAAATATACATCTAGCGCGACGTCAACCAGCGTAGACATAGGTCGCGCCCGAAACTTAGTTTGCGACGAAAAGAACTATTTCCTGTAGCAATCATCGAGCGATTACAGGAGGTTAACGTGAAAACCTCGTCGTCGCGCGTACAGCGGCTGGGGTTATAGCCCACCGAGACGCGGACCGACAGCCCATCTTGTGACCGGCTCAGAAAAAGGATGACACCATGTTCCGTCAATCGACTTGCGCCGCCTGCCTGATCGTCGCCTCGCTCTGCATCGAGAGTGCCGCCGCAGATGGGGTGCCCACGTTTTCGAAGGGCACGAGCTACGCCTCCGCCCGCAGCAGCCTGATTACGCTCGGCTGGAAGCCTGCGAAGACCCCGGACGCCCAGCCCTGCGGCGGTGATAGCCGCTGTGTCGGTCGGCCTGAGATAGAAGCCTGCGCTGGCACCGGCGTGGGCAGTTGCCTGTTCACTTGGCGGCGCAGCGATACCCTCATCGCCGTCAGCACAGTCGGTGGGGGCGAACCGACGGTGAGCGGCATCAAGTGCCGTGCTGGCTGCAGCAAGGCTAGCGCCCCGTCCGGTGAAAACGGAGTCCTGAGCGCGCAGTACTGTCGCTCTCCACAGGGCGCGCGGGCTGTGGTGGCGCAGGCCAACCGGGACCACGTTCTGCAGCCGCCGCTCATCGCGACTAAGGCCGAGTTCGTTGGGCACGACCGTATCCGGGGGGCGGACATGTGCCAGTTCAGCCTCTCCACCCGCAGCGGGGAGACCTACACCTTCGCGACCACACGTGGTGCAGACGGCAGCCTACGCCTTCAGTTTGCCGATTGAGGATCGGCGAGACTGGTCTTCGCCCCTGGGTTGTATCTTCGCTATCTACTCGGCTACCTCAATATCAGGGAGTTGTTCATGGAATGCCGCTTGGAGGCGGAGCACTCCACGATCAACCGCTGGGTGCTGACATATGCGCCGGCCATCGAGCAGCGCCTGCGCCAACTCCGCAGGCGTGCGCTGCATCACGGAACTTCCAGAGCCCCTCGATAAAAATTCAACCTGTCTGATGATGGAACAGTGCCATCTCGGCTAGAGCAAGGATTAGAGCCATGTCAAACAATCAGGTTCGTATGCTGCTTACTGCAACGGCGGTCTCTGTTAGCATTCTGCTAATGACAGGAGAGAGCTTCGCATACGATCGCCCAACTGGCTTCGACTGCCAAAATCGGGCCGGTGAAATCTATCAAAAAAGTCGGGGCAGCAGAGAGGACATGCAGGCTGCTAATCTTGCTTTGGGTCTCTGTAAGGCCGCGCGAACTGATCGCGCTCGGGCAAACAACCGTATGCCGATGCGCCGCTCCTGGTGAAATGGCAGTAGCCGATACACTTTACCTTCCGGCGCTATAAAAGAAGTACACAGTGATCAAAGCTGATATAGATCAAGTGAGCCGTCTAAAATCCGCCTAGTCAGCTCACTTGACCAGTCTCCGCGCAGTGAGCGGTCTATTTTCAGGCAGAAAGTTAAGAGAAGTATTTGCAAATAAGTCATCGGCAGAACTATTACGAACCTTGAATTAGATATTAATTATGCCGGATGGATAAAAAAAGTTTACAATACAAAACTTGCAATGGATCAAACTGAGACAATGCATAGAAAGGCACGACTGCATTTACTATGAAACAATTTCACGCGAGGGACGAATGTGCGCTCCCATGTTTTCAACACAGAATTTGTTTCTGCGACCTCTTGCTATTTCTGACGCGGACGCAGTGCAGAAGGTGTTCCAGAATTGGGAGACTGTCCAGTACTTAAGCGCTAAAATTCCCTGGCCATACCCGAGCGACGGAGCTTTGGCTTTCATCCGCGACGTTGTTCTGCCTGCCGCCAGCGCCGGATGCGAGTGGCATTGGTCGATCAGACTCCGGTCCGAGCCGGAACGCCTGATCGGCGTGATCAGCCTCATGGACAAGGCCAACTGCAACCGCGCGTTCTGGCTTGCTCCTCGTTGGAGAAGCCGCGGGTTCATGCTTGAGGCGTCCAATGCCGCAACGCAATATTGGTTCACCGACCTTGATCGCCCAACCCTGCGGGAACCGAAGGCCGCTGCGAACGAAGCATCTCGGCGGCTATCGCAACAGATCGGAATGCGCATCGTGCATGTCGGTGAACAGAGCTTTGTGTCAGGCCGCCTACCATCAGAGCTCTGGGAGATCACGCAGGAGGGATTGGCACCGATACTATTCATACCATGTGATAAATCGCACATCAACAGTCTTGAAGGCTTGATTGTCTGATGATACACGATATTTGTTATTCTCGAGCATTCACAGGAGGTTGAGATGCCTTCGAAAATTTCGTGGACTGCTGGTCCTTTGTGTTTGAGCGCGATTCTAGTTTCAGCAACAGCACAAGCTATTCCTCTTGGGGATCCCGCCACGCCGAGATCCATGACTGAAGAGACCGCTGCTCGCAGGGTCTGCAAGATGGTAAAAGTCGATCCCAGCTGTTGGGGTGACCTGTGTAGGACGAAACAGGTGTGCTACGACTTTAACGCCACCTCTGATCGGGCAACATCCAGCCGGCGTTGAGCGGAAGGTTGTTTGCCATCTTTAGGCTCGCTAAGGGTAGCTGTAGCGGTTCAGTCGGATCGGGCTTGTCGCAAGCCCGGACGGCCCTTCGTTCGCGAGTCGTTAGCCACACCCGCTCAGCTTGCCGCCCCGCTCCGGAGCCGGCCCATGATCCGGGCGCGCTCGGGTTCAAGGGGAGTGTCGCAAAACTGCACGCAAGCCGCGAAGGGACGTTTACCGTCCCGCTTTCATGCTTTGTTCGCGACGGGAAGGCTGAAGCAGGAGGCCGGCAGCTGGTTCTGCTACCGCACTGTCCACGCGCCCGAAAATCCGAAGCTCTCGCGAAGCCACAGCAAGAATTCCAAGCCGCAGATGGTGCGCCGGGCGGTATGGAATGAATGGAAGCCACCTACGCGCATCATCGCCCGCTTGACCCGGAAGTGATCGCTATCGATCCCTTGCTGCAGGTGTTTGGTGATGTAGCGGGTGTGCGCCCGGGATAGCAGACCCTCCTTGCAGCTGTCGGCGATGGCTGATGGGTAAGGGCCAGCGGCATCGGTGCCGATGCGTTCCAGTGCGAGCAGCGGCTGATCCTGGGGCATTTTGCGGAAGAACCGCTTGGCGGCGTCGAGATCCCGATTAAAACTGTTGCCGTTTAGGTTGGGTCATAAGCGTCGTATCCGGCGGCGGTAATGTCGTTACGGCATTCAGCTGGGGTGAAGGCTGCGAAGGCGCGGGCGATGGCCGCCCAAATGTCTGGGACGGTTCGGGCCGCGGCGGTGCGCAGCAGCGCCTAAAGCTTTGAGAAGGGCTGCTCGATCGGGTTGAAGTCGGGCGAGTAGGCCGGGAGGTAACGGAGCCGCGCGCCGGCCGCCTCGATGGTTTCGCGCACGCTGACGACTTTGTGGGATTGCAGGTTGTCGAGCATGACGGTGTCGCCGGGCTTCAGCACCGGGACCAGGATGTCGGTGACGTAGGCGCGGAAGCGCGGCCGTTGGCGGCCCCTGCGAACAGGGTGGTGGCGACCAAGCCGCTGGTACGCAGGGCGGCGTTGACGGTGATGGTCTTGTACTGGCCCAGAGGCACGAGGAGCCGGCAGCGTTCGCCGCGTGGAGCCCGACCGTAGGTGCGGGCCATGTTCGTGGCGGTCGCCGTCTCGTCAAGGAAGACGACAGCATCGGGGTCGAGGTCGAGTTGGCTCTCGAACCACGCCTCCCGTGCGGCTCTCACGTCCGGATGTTCCTACTCGGCCGCGTAGACAGCCCCTTTTTACGGGTGATCCGATGCCGGGCGAAGTACCGCCACAGCCCGCTGACGCTCGTGCGGACACCCTGCTCGGCCAGGATGTCGCGCACCTCGTGCAGGCAGGCCTGCGGCTGATCGCGATCGATCTGAAGGATCCGCTCGGCGTGCGCTTCGATGGCCGGTGCGGGTCGCTGCCCACACGAGGGCCGGGGTGCGATCGCGCCCTCCGCCTGGAAGCGTTCATGCCAGCGGATCGCGCTGGATGCGCCGATACCGAGGCGCCGGGCTGCTTGTCGGCGCGAAGCTCCCGCTTCGATCGCCGCGATCACGCGTTCTCGCAGATCCACCGATAGCGCTGACGGCATCCCGACCTCCTCAGAAAGCCCAACAGCGAATCCGATCCGCAGACTGCCCGCTACCCCCAACGATTCAACCCAGCCGGACGCGGCTCTAGTCGTGAGCAGGCAGCCGACCGCCTCTCCGTGTTTGTCGACGGCCCAGTAGAGATACCGCCACTGGCCACGAACACTTTAATGCTAGAGCGAACTTGGTGTATTGTGGCAGCGCTTTTGCGGGCGCCCAGTCCGAGGCCGCGATCCGAGCCAGGGGCAAGCCGCGTATCATCTCAAGTAGTGAGGTTGGGGCTACATCGCACAGCCCCAACCCGAGCAGCGGCGCAAACGCAGCTGTCATTCGCGATTGCGCGTCGCAGCTCTTATTTCGCACTTCGTCCTGCAGATAGTACAAAAGTTGCATTAACCAAAGTTTATCAGCCCGGGTCCTGGGTAATCAACGAACAAAACTTATTAATACTATGCCTAAATTCTGATTTTAGTTGCTTGATAAACATTAAATGTGCCATAAAATCACAGAATGGAACTGCCAAAAACCGCTTCATAAACGCCTTCGGACCCGACCTCGAACATGTTCTTGAAATCAGCGATCTGTTCGGCCAATTGCGGTTGCGTGATCCTTACCAAATGTGTGGTAAGGTCGAGAAAAAACCCGCCCAGCATAGGGGCACTCTTCAATTGACTGTAGACCCAAAGCTGGGCTCTCTGTGTTGCCAGAGGCTCTCCCTTCAGAGGATTGGGACGGATGGATGGCGGGAGAAGGCGGAAGGTGAGTTAGATGAAATTCGGCTTAACAGTCAGTCGCGCTCTCGCCCTAAGTATGCCGGTCAATCTCGGGAGTATTCCGGCCCACGCACGCCAACTCACGGGTGGGCGAATCTTGAAAGCTGTTCTCGTCCCAGACATCGCTAGCGCAGACCCTCTGAGCATCAAAGTGGTTATTGGGACAGAGCACAAAAGCTCGACTGTTTCGCTCGCGTGCGCGGATTAGGAGGAAGAGGTGAGAAGAGCAGCTGGGAACTACGATTTTGCACGGCTCGCCGTCGCCGTAGCAATCGCGGGGATCGGAGCGACCGCACCACTTGGGTGCAATGCCCTCGCGGACTCCGGTGTTGTCTTAAGGATGGACGGCCGATCTGTCGCCTGCGGCACAGGGCGCGTCACCGGGCCAAAACTCGATCCGTCCCCGGTTCGGGCAGCCGCCGCTCCCGAGGCCCGCCAGGTCGGCGCCTTGCACCCGGGCGATACGGTGTTCGTTTGCGCGAGTTCAGGCTCCTGGGCCGGAGTTATCATCCCTCAGCAATCCAGATGTCTCGATCAAGTGACCAAAAGCGGGGTCTACGAAGGCCCCTGCAAGTCGGGGTGGGTCCGTCGCGACCGGATCATTGTGGAAGGAGACTAGAAAGCCGGGCGGGGTAGCCGGCCCTGTTTGTCGTTCGCTTCGCTACTTCCCACCGGGTGGCCGGAAGCTCCTAATGCTCCGTTCTTTTGCTTGATGGCGTGGTGCAAGCGACCTCGTCACGGGTTCCGCGTATTTCTCGTTAGCGCAAGCAGGTGAATACGCAGTGAACGCGCCACTGCGTCTCTGGTACGATTTTATGTGAGCAGCCGCACAGAAACACCCGCGTTTCTGGACGATGCTTCTTCTCGCCCATCTCGGGCAACATAAGGAACGCAGCGATGCTCACGTTACCTGCAATGGCCACGCTCTCCACTCTGGCTACTCTGCTGATAGTTGATGAGAGCTCCGCGGGCTACGGAACCCCACCTAAGCTGACCTGTGAGGATTTCGTTGGATGCAGAAAAAGGCCTTCTTTCGAAACAGACACTTAGGGACGGCAACTCTATGAGCAATTCTGCTTTTTCAACGTCCGATTGTCCCCCGCCTGAGGGCTATCACGAATGGCTGGCATACATATTTGAAGCTCCCGAGTCTGCCGTCGAGCCGCCAAAGCTTCACATCGAAACTATCCTCCTTGTTGAATACCTGTTTAGGAATTTGCGATCCGAGATCGCGCATTTCGACAACGAGCAAGTTGCGAAGGGTGTGAGAAATATCTTCTGCCCCTACAAGTCTCAAGTCGTGCCGGCCATTGTGGGAAACTGCTGTGCCCTCGACGTAAGAATGGCCACTCTGCGGGCCATTGGCTCCGTTTATCCGGAATGCTTTGAGACACGATGCGAGCCGATCCTTAGCCACCTCGACGAGCCACACAAAGAGGGGCTGGCCGGCACCTGTTACATGCTATGGGATGCTTCGGGAGCACTATTGCGTTGGGGGCCTGGTCGAGATGCCGTCATCGACGTGCTGCAGGTCGGTCTCGATTGTAGCAATCCGGCATGCCACGAAAGCGCCCTGCACGGGCTAGGGCACCTCGCTCATTGCGAGCCTCGGGTGCAATTCGTCATCGACGAGTTCCTAGAGCGTCGTGCTGACAATCTTCGCTTTGAACTAATACAGTATGCGCGGGCCGCACGCGCGGGGGACATTCAATGATTCGGCCCTGATACGTTCCCGGACTGTCCCTTGCGTGGCGCTGCGCAGAGTGCCGACACTGCACGAGGTTTAGCGCGTTCTTGCCCCTGGCAGGTCCGTTCAGTCTCAGTTAAGTCTGTATGAAGCAACATATGCGAGCTGAAGTGGCTCGGCCGTTCCCATGTCTGAGTTCGTGGGTTTTGATTACTTGCCCGCCATCATGCAAGAGAGTTGCTTCCTCTGACCGGATGATATGTAAATCCAGACGCGACGAGGAACCCATTCTCTAAGTTCACAATAGCTTCGAACCAGAGGAGAGTTGCCATGAAAGTGATGATCATCTCGGGTTTTTCAGCCCTAGCGCTCCTAGGAGGCCTTTGTCTGGTCGGTAGTGGCGCTCAGGCCGGCGATTACGGTGCAGACACCTGCAGGCAGGGCTACGTCTGGCGCGAAGCATTCCCCGGCGATACCACCTGCGTTACCCCGTCTCAGCGCCGCCAAGCCCGCTCCGATAACTACAATGCAGGTGAACGGCGGCAGGGGGCTGGCGCGTATGGTCCAAACACGTGCAAGTCCGGATATGTTTGGAGGGAATCCTATGTCGGTGACACGGTCTGCGTGACGCCTGCGCAGCGGGCCCAAACGAAGCAAGATAACGCCCTGAAGGAGGGGCGATTTAAGTACTGATTTCGCCTCTCGTGCCACTCACATCGATTCTGTTCAAATCGGGATTACAAAAGGAAAAAAGAGATGTTCAACTCATCTGTAATAGGGATTGCCGCTCTCGCCACCCCGCTTCTATTTGCCGGGCCAGTTCAGGCCGAGGCATGCCAAAATGGGATTTGCGTTTCGGGTCACGACAACGGATCGGGGGTGGTGGTCCGCTACCACGTGCAGAATGGTCCGGTGACGAACGTCAACATTCGCACACCCGACGGGAACCAGTGGGAGGGCGGGCCAAGCGGCGCCTTCAAACTCCGGCGGTTCTCAACCACGCGCTATTCTATACAAAGCTGTGTGAAGGGAACAGGGCTTTTTGGCCGCTCATCCTGCGGCGCGTGGGCCAATTTTCGTCACACCATTAAGGAGCCGTTTAGCAACTGGTAGACGCGACCGCTTGGCCGGGCCGTCGGGGCCAGGCCGATGCGCTGCTCGACCTCCTTTATGGCGTCGCACGTCTTTTGGCCGATACAGCCCCAAATGCCGCTACGACAACGGCGCCGGGGAGCTGGTCTGTAGCCAAATGAACTGTAGTTGTACTAATAGAGAGGTGAACATGGTCAGCCTATCTAAATTCGTCGCTCCCCTGACGGTTGCTTTTGCGGGGCTGCTTTGGAACGGGGCAGCAAGCGCCGGGTGYGCACGAGGGATATGTGCGAGCGGCGTGACCAATGGCGGAGTGGTGAACGTAACCTACCGAGTCCAGAATGGGCCCGTGAGTCACGTCAATATCCGCTCGGGCTACTTTCTGAACACGAGCTGCGAGGGGTTCTGCCCCGACCCAGTTCAACGAGAAGGACCGCGGTCTGGCACGTTCAATCTGCGAAGGGAACGCTCAGGGCCGACTACATACATGATTCAGGCTTGCGTACGGGGCGGAGTGTTTCAGCGCTCAAGCTGCGGAGCCTGGGCAAGCTTCCGTCATAATTGAAATCGTCGAACGTGACCCGCTGTCCGGTCGAAAGTCTTTGAGTGACCATGCCACACGAGGATGCCAATGCGTCCGATTGCATGACTCGGGTGGGGATCGTGATCACGGCCGGGCCGGACGGCCCTGCCCAGGCGGCCAATTGCATCCGCTCTAATGAGATCTGGTGCGAGCGCTGGGGCGGCAGGGTTTCCCCGCGCATGTTCGCTCAATAATCTTGACCAGGGGCCGCGACACGACACTCACCTTGAGACAGGAGACATGATATGCGCGCCCTCCTTCTTACGACAGTCTTGGCCGGTCTCGGCCTGACGCCCGCGGCAGCCTGCGGAACCGACAGGCTTCCGGCGCCCGGCGAGGTGGTCGACATGCACCTGAAGACCGACCCGCTCACGCCGGACCAGCGAGCTAGGCTCGTCAGTCTGCGCGCACAAATCGCCGAAGCGGTCCGTGCGGAAGATGAGAAGGGCGCTCAGGCCATTGAGGACGATGCCATGGCCGGCATTGGGTATCGTCGCGTGTGGCTGCGGTGCGGCTCGGGTACCCATATGTGGGTGCGGGCCTAATACTGACCTGACCGGCATTTTCGACCGAGCCAAGTGAGCGACTGTCTTGCCGGTCAAGCGGTTTGCCATGGCGTTCCTTCCCTCAGGATGGCGTTGAGGATGGTGATCAGCTTCCGAGCGGTGGCAATCAGAGCAACGAGCTTGGGCTTGCCGGCCGCGATGAGCCGGTCACGGAAGGTTTTCAGCGCGGCGTTGTGACGGCTGGCCACCATGGCCCCCATGAACAGCGCCGTGCGGACAGGCGCGCGGCCGCCCGCGATAAAGCTCCTGCCGCGCCACTGACCGGATTGCCGTGTCCAGGGCGCCAGACAGACCAACGCGGCAACTTGCTTTCCGTTGACGCTTCCAAGCTCGGGCAGGTCCGCGATCAGGGTTCGTGCGATCGTCGGCCCAACGCCAGGAACAGAGGTCAGAAGGGTCTCCTCCTGAACCGCGCTGGGTTTCCCGGAGGCCCCAACTCTTGCGAGGATGCAGCCATGACGAAGCGAACCCCACCGTTTTCCTCTGAGGTCCGTGAACGTGCGGTGCGGATGGTGCTGGAGCACCAGGGCGAGCACGACTCTCAGTACGGCGCGATCCGCGCGATTGCGGCCAAGATCGGATACTCGGGCGAGACGCTGCGCAATTGGGTGCGCCAGGCCGAACGCGACCGGGGTGTGAGAGCCGGTCCGACCACGGACGAGCGCGAGCGGATCAAGGCGCTAGAGCGGGAGAACCGCGAGCTCCGGCAGGCCAACGAGATCCTGAGGAAGGCATCAGCGTATTTTGCCCAGGCGGAGCTCGACCGCCGGGTCCGGTCATGATCGCCTTCATCGACGATCATCGCGCCACCTACGAGGTCGAGCCGATCTGCAGGGTGCTGCCGATCGCCCCGTCGACGTACCACGCCCATGCCGCGCGCCGGACTGATCCGGAGCGGCTTCCGGCTCGGGCCAAGCGCGACGCGGCGCTCTCGGCCGAGATCCGGCGCGTCTACGAGGCAAACTTCCGGGTCTACGGGGTGCGCAAGGTCTGGCGGCAACTCGCCCGCGAGGGGATCGTGGTGGCGCGCTGCACGGTGGCCCGGCTGATGCGGACGCTGGGC
Organism: Methylobacterium sp. P3_A11; assembly: GCF_056403155.1. Taxonomy (NCBI): domain Bacteria; kingdom Pseudomonadati; phylum Pseudomonadota; class Alphaproteobacteria; order Hyphomicrobiales; family Methylobacteriaceae; genus Methylobacterium; species Methylobacterium sp. P3_A11. Next base: position 18,906 of record NZ_JBFUGA010000071.1, on the reverse strand, counting down.
TTGAGGTTCGGTCCCGCTGTGTGGTGGTACGACTGATGCTGCATGCAGGGACGCGCTATGGGACAGGTTCTCCACGGCAGCGCTACGACGATTGAGACGATCCGTCGGGCAATCCAAGCTCGTCAAGAGAGCGTAAGGGCTGCTGCCAAGCGCTACGGCATCAGCGCCACGGCGGTGCAGAAGTGGCGCTGATGCCAGACCAGCACGGATGCGCGGATGGGGTCGAAGGAGCCTCGCTCGAGCGTGCTCAGTCTGGAGGACGAGGCGGTGATCGTCGCCTTCCGGCGGCATACCCTGTTGCCGCTCGACGACTGCCTCTACGTGCTGCAGCCGAGCCTGCCGCATCTGACCCGCTCGTCGCTGCATCGCTGCCTGCAGCGTCACGGCATCAGCCGCCTGCCGGATGTTGACGGCGACAAGCCCAACCTGGCGCGCCGCTAAGCTCGCTCGTCACATGGCCGCACATTGAACTGAGCGCCAATCCGCGCGACCACTTAGGCGAGCGAGCACGGCTCGCGACGGACAGGTCCTTACGAGCCCTCTCCTGAGGCTGATGCGTCGAATCAGCGTCCTGAAGCTTCAGCGCGCCCGACATGTCGGCGTCCACAGAAGTCCGCCGGGATCCAGCGCCTATGTCGGGGTAATTGTTGGGGTGCCCAGAGGCGTATTCCCAAAAAATCCATTCTTACCAGCTGGTTACGTAGCATGAATGGCGGAGACGGAGGGATTCGAACCCTCGTTGCGCTGCATATTTGGCTTGCTGTCAGCGGTCAATGCTGTCGCGACCGTATCCTTCGAAGCTCACCATCGCCGTAAGGCTCCTCCGTCCAGGCGATGACGTGTGCACCAGGCCTGGAATATTCGGCAATAGATACGAAATAAGTGCTGATTCTACTCGACTACTCCGCTTGTTCGAGCATGTGTGTGCTGGCGGAGCAAGGCGAGCGACGGCAATGAGCCAAGCACAAATGAATATAACCGCATGCCTGCATGAGGATTACATTCAACTGAGCGATGCAGCCGCAATCGCCAAGGCGGCGGTGGCGTGTGCCGAAGCCGGCTCGGAGCACCAGGCCCTGCAGATCATCATGGATCTCGATACCCGCCTGCATGAGGCCACGACGCTGCACGGCGCCGTCTACCTTATAGGCCGGATGGCTCGAGCTCAGGAGCGTCGGAAGACGCCGGACGACTGACCGTTCGTCCGCTCTGGGACATTCGGGTTCTTCCGGTTCGCTCTGCCCCGCCGGCGTGACGCCGATCGCGGGGTCGGGGTGGTGGCACCTCTGCCAAACCCGGAGCCTTTCCATGTCGATCGTCACCCACACCGCTCTCTCCCGCAACGATGCCGCCCTCCTGTCCGCCGCGGCCGGACAGCCTCGCGGCTGCATCGTCCTTCCCGAGACGATGACCTCGCTGGCCGTGAAGCGCACGATCGGCCGGTTCCTGAAGCACGGGTTCATCGAGCCGCGCGAGGGAATCGGCGGCGCCGCATTTGCCCTCACACCGGCCGGGTACGCGGCGATCGGGATGGCGCCCCCTTCTCCCCGGGTGGCCGCCGTCGCGCGAGGCGAGGCTGCGCCCAAGATGCGCAAGCGTGAGTTCGTGCTGGGGCTACTCGCCCGGACGGAAGGCGCGTCTCTCTCTGAACTGATCGTCGCCACGGGATGGCTGCCGCACACGACTCGGGCGGCGCTCTCGCGCCTCCGGTCGGCCGGTCACATCCTGAGCAAGAGCTCGCGCGCCGATGGCGCAACGGCCTACCGCATCGTGCCGGAGGAGCCGACTTCCCGCGGGCGTGGCCCCGGCGATGCTGCGCGCCGCAAGATCGCCAAGACCCAAGGCATGGCGGCCTGACGGGCGGCGCGTGCCGTGAGCCCACCGATGACCAACGTGATAGTCGCACCGAGGTCGGCCGATGTCGCGGTAGCGCCTACAAGCCGCGACGATCGGATCGAAACCGATCTCGCCCAGCTCGCGGGTCTCGACCTGGCCGGCCTGAGGCAGCGCTGGCGCAGGATGGTCGGGCGTCCAGCGCCCGGCCATCTCCCCCGGCCTCTGCTGTACCGGCTGCTGGCCTATCGCATTCAGGCCGCCGCCTTCGGCGACTTGGACCGCGAGACGGCGAGACAGCTCGATCGGCTCGGTCGGGGTATGACCGATGAACCGGACCGACAGGCTGGTGGACGGGCGGCGGAGCCCATCCCGCCGGCCGCGCAGGCAAGCCGTCCCGGTACACTGCTGGTCCGAGAGTGGCAGGGCAGCCTGCAGCGGGTCACGGTGCTGGAGCAGGGGTTCGCCTGGGGCGGCCRCCGCTACGACAGCCTCTCGAGCGTCGCCCGCGCAATCACCGGGACGAACTGGAACGGCCCACGCTTCTTTGGCCTGCGCACGCAGGGGAAAAAGAAGGCGCCGGGGCAGGCGACAGAGAGCGGGGGAGGGGCTCGATGAAGGCCGCGGCTAAGGGGATACGCGGAATACGCGAGCCCGCGCCGAAGCCGACGCTGAGGCGGTGCGCGATCTACACCCGGGTCTCGACCGAGCACGGGCTGGAGCAGGAGTTCAACTCCCTCGACAACCAGCGCGAGGCGGCCGAGGCCTATATCAAGAGCCAGGCTCACGAGGGCTGGCGCTGCTCGGCCGCCCGATACGATGATGGCGGCTTCTCGGGCGGCTCGCTGGATCGCCCTGCACTGCAGCGGCTGCTCGTCGAGATCCAGGCTCGGCGCATCGACGTGGTCGTGGTCTACAAGGTCGATCGCCTGACCCGGGCACTCTCGGACTTCGCCAAGCTCGTCGAGCTGTTCGATGCGCACGGCGTGTCGTTCGTATCCGTGACCCAGGCGTTCAACACTACGACCAGCATGGGGCGCCTCACCCTCAACGTGCTGCTGTCGTTCGCCCAGTTCGAGCGCGAGGTCACCGGCGAGCGCATCCGCGATAAGATCGCCGCTTCCAAGCGCAAGGGACTGTGGATGGGCGGCGTCGTGCCGCTCGGCTACCGGGCGGCTGACCGGGCGCTGCATATCGTCCCGAATCAGGCGGAGATCGTGCGGATGATCTTTGCCCGCTACCTCGCGCTGGGTTCCGTCAGCGCCGTGAAGACCGAGCTGGCGCAGGCCTGCATCCGTGTCCCTACGCGACCCGACGGCAAGGGCCGAACGGTCGGGGGCGGCCCCTTCAGCCGCGGTCAGCTTTACCAGATCCTGCAAAACCCGATCTATGTCGGCCGACTCACGCACAAGGGTCGGGTCCACGAGGGCCAGCATGCCGGGATCGTCGATCCGGCGATCTTCGACGCGGTCCAGGCGCAGCTTGCCCGGAATCACCATGGCCATGCCACCCGTCGGCGGGTTTGTGGGCATCTGCTGGTCGGGCGCATTCGAGATGATCACGGGAACACCATGACCCCGAGCCACACCGCCAAGGGCGCTCGGCGCTATCGCTACTATGTCAGCCAGGCCGTGCTTCAGGGCAGGCCGGCTGGCCCGATCCGCCGCATCGCGGCCCACGCGATCGAGGCTGCCGTGGTCGGAGCATTGCGCGCGGCACCCGCTCTGTCAGTCTCATCGGGCTCATCCGGCCCCATCAGCGATGCCGAACTCATTGCAGGTCACCTCGGACAGGTGACGGTCTATCCCGATGCCCTGGAGCTTGATCTCATCGGCGCGGGCGATCGCGAGCCGCTCCGCATCGCCTGGGCACCGACACAGAACCGCCGAGGCCGAGACATCATCGTCCCGCCAGAAGCGGAGCGCGCCGGGCTGCGGCCGATGAAGGTCGAGGATCGCGTCCGCATCCTCAAGGCCATCGCCCGGAGCCGTGCCTGGATCGACGACCTCGTCTCCTCCCGTGTTGCGGATACGGACGCCATCGCTGCCACCGAGGCCCGCAGCGAGCGCGCGGTGCGGATGATGCTGCCGCTGGCGCAACTCTCGCCGCGGATCGTCAGGGCGATCGTCGACGGCCGGCTGCCGCGCGGCATCGGCATCCGGCACTTGGCCGAGCTGCCGGCATCCTGGGCTGAGCAGGAGCAATCGCTGGGGTTCTGAACCGGACGCGCTGCCGGTCATCTCTCACTCGATGCCATTCGGGTTCGATCAAACCTGCGACGGCGATCGCCGCATCCGGCATCACACACCCGGATCGCGCAGCCCCCAAGCTGCACATGCGTGAGCACGCAGGCACCGGCCGGCGGGGTGCATCTGCGGAAACGGGTTTGCCTGCAGCAGAGACAGAGCCGTTAGGTGGCCGCTTGACGCCCGTCTCGGGCGGCAGAGACCGCCACGCAGACGGAGTGGCCCGGCTAAGTCGCGGAACCGGCGACATTATTTCCGATGACCACCAGACATGCAGTTTGTGAAGACTGCCTGATGTGAAATAGGATTTTAGGCAGATTACTCTATCTCGACGGTTGTTGGTGCCAAGTCATTGTTGATGCTAATAAAAACGAGTTTCAGGAAATGCGGGCGATCGCCTATTCGTCGTCTGGCTCGGAAATTTTGAGGGAAAGAGCGGACAATTGCCGATGATCGGAGACCTTCGGTTTCCTTCAGTTTCCTTCAGCGACATTAAGAATATAGACCTAGAAAAGCTCGCGTCGGTCCGGTTCGGTGAGGATGGGAAGACGGCGACCACGCCGCAGGAAGGAAGACGGCGTTTCTCTGTCCAGCCGCGGAGGTCGACGACCGCGATCAAGGTGGCGAGCAGATAGCGTGTGGGTTGCATTCCCGCGGCCTACCATCGAACCTAGGAGCGCGTCCGAGTAACCGTCTCGACGGCGGCGCCCGGAGGTGATTCACTCGGCTCATGGCCAAGGTGTTTCGCTCCTGGGACGTCGATCAGGGCTGGCTGCTGCCGCCCTCGCTGCACGAGTTCGTGCCGCCCGGGCACATGGCGCACTTCGTGCGGGACACGGTACGGGAGGCGCTCGACCTCTCGGCCATCCTCACCACCTACACGGAGGAGCGCGGCTACCCGCCCTACCATCCCGGCATGATGGTGGCCCTGCTGCTCTACGGCTACAGCCGCGGCCTGTACTCGTCGCGCCAGCTCGCCCGGGCCTGTGAGGAGCGGGTCGACGTCATGGCGGTGACCGGCCTGAACTGGCCCGACTTCCGCACCATCGCCGACTTCCGCAAGCGCCACCTCGTGGCCTTGTCGGACCTGTTCGTGCAGGTGCTGCGCCTGTGTCGGGCGGCCGGTCTTGTCGCGTTCGCCCACGTGGCGGTGGACGGCACCAAGCTGAAGGCCAACGCCTCCCGCCACAAGGCGATGAGCTACGGACGGATGAAGACCGCCGAGCCGGCCTTGGCCGCTGAGGTGGACGCTTGGCTGGAGCGCGCGCGCGAGGCTGACACGGCCGAGGATCAGGCTCATGGCGTGGACCGGCGCGGCGACGAGACGCCGGACTGGATGGCCGACAAGCAGCGGCGGCTGGAAACAATCCGCGCCGCCAAGGCCGCGCTGGAGGCCGAGGCGGCTGACCCGCCCGATCCGGAGGACGAGAGCGGGCCGGGTGCCTCGTCGGGCATGCGCTGGCAGGGCCGGCCACTGCGCGGTGAAGACGGCGGTCCGCCCGACCGGGCGCAGCGCAACTTCACCGACCCGGACAGCCGGATCCAGCCCACGCGTGACGGCTTCGTACAGGGCTACAACGGCCAGATCGCAGTCGACGCGGCGCATCAGGTGATCGTCGCGCACCGGCTCGTGACCAACCCGGCCGATCACCGCGCGCTCGTGCCGCTTGTGGACGGGGTCCGGGCTCATCTCGGGCGCAAGCCGCGGGAGGTCTCGGGCGATGCCGGCTTTGCCAACGAGGCGAACTTCGCCGCGCTGAAGGAGCGCGGCATCACGGGCTACCTTGCTCCGGGCCGGGCGCGACACGGCGAGGCGGACGCCGCCGGGCGCCGGAAGGTGACCAAGATGCCCCTGATGAGCGCGATGGCAGCTCGCCTGAAGCGGGCTGGCCGCCGCAGCCGCTATCGGCTCAGGAAGCAGGTGGTCGAGCCCGTGTTCGGGCAGATCAAGCAGGCCCGAGGCTTCCGACAGTTCCTGATGAGAGGGCTCGATCAGGTCCGGGGCGAATGGGCGATGATCTGCACCGCCCACAACCTGCTGAAGCTGGCACAGGCCGGCCGCTGAGTCCGCCAAGCCGCAGCCTCTGCTCAGGTCTCACCGCGCCACCCGAGCCTCAACCCCTGTTACTCAGACGCGCTCCTAGAGGTTCGGAGAAGGCCATGCGCGCAGGAACGGACGACCGGCAGATCATGGTCGGCTCAGGCCTGGAACTCGTCGGCATGGGCAACGGCGGCGGCGCCCAGCACAAGGGCACCATGCGCGACCTAGTCCGTCGCCTCGGCGTGCTCCCGGTCGCGGAGACCGTGCACGAGGCGTGCATCGACCCCGCCACCCTGACGGGCCGGACCCTCTACGACCACCGCGAGAAGGGACCGTTCGAGGGCACCGTGTTCGCCTTGACGCGCAATCCCCGCGACTTCGCCAAGCCCATCGTCATCCGCAGGCTCCTCGCGAGGCCCGGGCGGACGTCCCTGTTCCGGGCCGACGAGGACCCCGAGGCGCCCGACCGGCATCGTGACGGCATGGCTCGACGACGGCCTCGTCGTCGTCGCCCACCGCAAACTTTAGCGGGATTACCTCGTCGAGATCGAGGCCGCCCTCCGGCGCGGCAGGCTGGCGCTGCTCCACTCGGACATCATGCAGGGATCCTTCCTCGTCATCGCCGACCGCGTCCCGGAGAGCCTCAAGATCCCGACCTTCAAGCGCGACGCCGACCAGAACCTCGCCGGCCGGTACGAGCCCGGCCGCGTCTTCACCGTCCCGACCTACCAGTCGGACTTCGAGGCACTCGTCTCCTCGTACCGCCGCTAGTGCCGGACGCCTCCGGTGAACCCCGGCGCCCGGCCGGCCACCAAAATCGTAACGCATGGCACGTTGCGCTACCCGCCATCCGGTACCCTCGGAGTCGAGCGGACCACCCTGCGCGCGACGGCCGCCTCATGGCACGGCGCGCCGACGTCCGGCTTCGGCGCGCCTGGCCGGGCCTGAGTCATGCGCTTCTCCGCCCTAGCCCGCACTAACCCGTAGCTCCGGCTCCCCGGCGCAGATCCCGGCCAGGAAGTCGATGAAGCACCGCACCCGAGAGGGCAATGCGCCGGCCGGCCGCTGTGACCGCGTTGATGGGAAAAGGCGCGGGCGCATGCCGGTCCAGGACGCGGACGACCTCGCCCGAAGCCAACACGTCCTTTGACTGGCAGCCGTTCACGCTCGGCGAGATCCTCCCCAGGCTGAAGGATGCGATCCCGCCTACCGGTCCCTGACCCTACCGGCGCCTCGACTACGGACACCTCCGGAATGCCGTCAGGTCGCATGCGGCGTGCCGGCCGGCGCGGTCGTGCCAGTAACGGGTGGCGAGTTGCGCTACCCGCTATGCGGCGCCTTCGACGCCGGGATCCTCCGGCTGGACGGCTTCGAGCGCGGCGTAGCGGCCATCGCCCATCCGCTTGAAGTAATACCCTCGCCTGGCCCGCTCGGACATGTCCTTGGCCAACCGGTCGAGTCCGCCTTTCCAGTGCTTCTTGGCGGCTTCCTGGACCCGGTGCGGCAAGTGCTTGCGGATCTCCACGGGCTTCATCGGCCCGCGCTCCAGGAGGAGTCTCCGAATCTCCCACATGACGCCATCCCCGAGGGATGGCGGCGGCGCCCTGACTTCCGCCCCCTCGGCACCATCGACGGCCGGGCTTCCACATGCCTCCTCGACCGGGGCGAACCGCCCGTCCTTTTCGGCGAGGGGCTTGCCCGCCTCGGCCATCGCCCTCAGCCTGAAGCGGAGCCAGCCCACGGAGAGCGGCATCTCGACGTCCGAGCCCCGGACGAGCAGGGCCTTCGGCAGCCCGGTCAGCAGGTCCCCGGGAAGCGTCGGCCCCTTCGCCCGCAGGAGCGCCAGGACCTCCTTCTCGACGTCCTGCCAGAAGGCTTCCTGGGCGCCGGGCGGGATCTTCTGGTCCTTTTTGCTCGCCAGCGAGGCCCGGATGGCGGCGCCTTGCTCCCAGGCGACCCTCCGCCGTCGCTCCTCCGTCGCCTGCTCCGGCGTCGCCTCGACGGCTTCCACGGCGCCGTCCTTGCGCAAGCGCTCCACCTCGACGGTCAGCGCCGCGACCCGCGCCTCCAGCATATCGACCGTCATGCCGGCCTCGTCCAGCATCTCCCGGTAAGCCGCGCGCTCGACCTCGAAGTTCGCCCGCTCGCAATCGCGGGTCCGGCTTTCGGACGCCTGCACCTCGTCGAGCAGCGCCTTGCCGAAGTCGCCCAGGCGCTTCTGCAGGGCGTCCGGCAGGTCCATCAGCTCGATCACGGGCTGGTAGTTCCGGGTGGCCTTCCATCGGGCCACTTCCGGCCCGACGTCGCTGAACGAGCCCTTGCGGAAGAGTTTTTCCCGCACCCGCCGCACCGAGACGCGGACCGCGTCCTTGCCCTTCTGGGCCCGCAACTGGTCCGCGACCTTGAAGACCTCGACCCTGTCGACCATGACCCGCGCCCCGAGATGTCCGGCCCAACATGAGGCTGAGGCGTGAAGAAGCGGTCACTCCCGGGCCGATTGGCGGCGGCAGACCGGTGGAGCCCCCCCGCGCCGGGATGGCCGTGGCTCCGGAGAAACCCACGCCGCTCACCGTGAGGCTCCGTCCCCGACGGGCCAACGACCGCACCTTCGAGACCGCCGGCCGAAAGGGCAGAGGTCGCGGCTTGGGACGCACCGGCGCCGAGATCCACGCCGGCAGCCATTGGTTGCCAATTCGTTCCGATCCTGGGCGTACCCAGCCCCATCGCGAGACCGACGTGTCCCACCCCCTGCGCCTCATACGGAAAGCCCCGGCCTTCGGCCGACCGTCGCTTTCCCTACACGCCCGCAGGGGGCCTGACCGACGCATGCGGCGTCCGGCGCCCCCGGGAGGCCGCCATGACCGACGTCATCTCCGACCACGCCGATGCCCGAACAGCGTCCGGCGCACTCCTCTCGTCCTCTCTCACCGCTCCCGCGCCCAACACCGATGACCCTGGCCGCCAAGTCGGGGAGATCCTCCTGCGGCTGACGCTCGCCAGCGAGACCTTCCCCCCGCAGGCGTTCGCCGGGGTCGTGGCCTGCGTCCTCCTCGCCCTCGGCAAGGCCGTCCTCGAAAAGGCTTAGCGGCAGGCCGCCAGGCTGAGGGAGAGGACGGCCCCGGCCAGGCCGGGCGTCAAGGTGTCCGCGACCACCCGCCGGGTCGACTTCGACGCGTGGGACCCCGGCGACCCCGACTGACCGGAAAACGAAAACAGCCGGAGCGACCCATGCCCGCCCGCACCCGCCTGAAACCCATATCGCGCCGCCTGGCCGGCCGCCGCCTGCCCGCGGCCGGCACTCGCCTCACCCGATCCGAGAAACCCCACGGGGGCTAACCGGCGCTCACGGACGCGCGGCGGCCTCGCGCCGGAGGCCGCCATGACGAAGAAGACGCCCGCCCACCGCCTGAGCCACGTCGCGCGCAAGGTCGCCCGGGAAGGCCGACGCCCGCGATCGAGGGCATCAATGCCTTCGGCGCGGGAGTTAGCCCGGTTTCGGTCTTGGGCCGAGGTCGACGCCTGCGTGTCAGTTGATCACTGATAAGGTTGGCGTCTCTTTTCTACTGCAACACGCTGTGGTGCCGAAAGGCCGCCGTGGATCGATTTTGTTGAAAAACTCGGAAGCGGGTCGAAACAGCGCCGCGAAGGGTGCTGACTGGAGAAAATCCTACTATCGGCGCGGCCAGAATGCGCTATGCGTGTAGGATTGCCGCGACGTGAGAGGTCAATTTTCTCTCGGGCATCATCTTGGACGACGCCTGAGGCGCTGCCATCGAGTTTTTCAACAAAATCGATCGTGAGCGGACGGGACCACGTCGTCTGCTCTGATGCCTTTGTCGCTCAGAAGGCTGACCGGCAGAAATCCACCTACAACGGGACTCACGAGCGACTACCAAGCGTCAGATTTCGATCACCAGCGATTGATGGTGATCATCAATCCAATCGATTAGTAGCTTTATCGATGTAATTTATCATATAGTAATAATGAGATCATTGAAAACATTGAAAAAATATCGACGATAGCCGCCTTAGTAAGTTGAATCGAATTCGCGTTCATATCAGATGCCGATATCGGCCAGGACTTTATTCGGATTGAAGTTGCTCCTTTCGCCGTGATGGCCGCGCGGGTTGCAGACGATCCGGGTTGGGCCGACGCGGTAATCGGCGGCGGCATGGATGTGGCCGTGGACCCAGAGCTCCGGCCCATCGGCGAGGATGACGTCGCGCAGGTCCGAAGCGTAGCACCAGCGCAGGTCGGCGTGCGGGTCGGGCAGGCTATCCGGATGCGGGGCATGGTGGGTCACGACGACGGTCGGCCCGGCATGCGGCTCGGCCAGCGTCGCGTCCAGGAAGGCACGTGTCTTCCGGTGCACGGCGAGGATCTCGTCCGGCTCGATGCGGTGCCGTGAGGTCGGGCCGTTCCGGATCCGGCGGTAGTCGACCATGCCAAAGCGTCCCTGGGCGGAGCGCATCGCATGCGTCAGGGTGTTCGAGCCGAGGCGGAAATCGGTCCAGAGCGTGCCGCCCAGGAACCGGGTGCCGTCGACGACGACGGCCTCGTCGAGGAGCAGGTGGATGCCGTGACGGGCGGCGGCGTCCCGGCCTCGGGACAGCTGGTCGGCCAGCGTGTAGCGGTCCTCGCCCCGGTCCCACCAGAAATCGTGGTTGCCCGGGACATAGACGACCGCGACACCGGGCAGGCGTTCGGCCAGCCAGTCGAGCGCGCGGGTCAGGGGCATGTGGACATCGCCGGCGACCACGGCCACGTCGAATCCGTCCGGCGGCGCGTGCGCGGCCGGATCCCAGGCGTTCTCGGGCCATTCCTGGTGCAGGTCGGACCAGATCCACAGCCTGTCGGTCATGGCCGGCTCCCGCCGCGGGCGGCGTTCTCGGCGAGGCGCGCGCGAATCTCGTCGAGGGCGACGGGGCGGAAGCCGAAGCAGTCGACCCCGACGTCGGTGCTCGCCGCGGTGCCGGGAAGCGTGCCGTGGGAATGTCCGTACAGATGGATGTCGCCGCGGTGCATCCGGGGCCAGACGCGGTGGGCGTAATGCGAGCACCAGATGCCCTGGATGGACCCGTCCGGCAGCAGGACCTGCACGTGGGCGACGTCGAAGATCCCATCCCAGGGCAGGCGCTTCCCGACGCGGTCGTGGTTGCCGCGGACGAGGAAGCGCCGGCGGCCGTTGAGGCGCGCGAAGATCTCCAGCGCCTTGGCCTCGGGGCAGCGATAGCAGAAGTCGCCGAGGTGCCAGACCGTGTCGCCGGGGTGCACGGCCGCGTTCCATCGAGCGATCAGGCCCTCGTCGTGAGCTGCCATCGTTTCGAAGGGGCGGCGGAGGCCGAGCCGGGCGCCGAGAAGGGCCTGGTGGCCGAAATGATGGTCGCCGGAGAACTGGACTCGAGGCGTCATGTGCACCTTGCGCGCTCGGAGGAGGCTCGACGCAAGGTGCCGCGCGCTCCAGGTTTCAGGACGGCGTGGGACAGCCGGTGTGTCGGGTGGGCCGGTGGCGATTCGCGAACGTCCGCATATGGGCGCCTCAGTCGTCGAGCAGACGCTCCACGGCCTCGGCTCCCCATGTCCTATGCAGCATGTCCACCAGATGATAGGTCACCTTGAACAGTTCGCAATCCGGTCGAACAGGATAGGCCCTGAGCACGCGTATCAATTCTGGGATATCTCTGATATAGATCGCCCTGTCCCCGCAATCCAATACGGCAGGAAACGCATCGGCCTTCTGTTCGATATTCTTGATGTCTTCGACGAACAAGATCGGAGCTCGGCGAGCGACCTCGTACGCGTCCCTGCATTCATCGAACGGGAACGTGACGTTCGGATAAGGCCGGCCCCACGGGCACGACAACCCGACACCTCCATTGACGGTGACGGCATACACCATCGGCAGATGGAACGGACGAAAATATGGAGGGGGCTGCTCATGCTGGACATACCAGATGGCCCGATCCGCGAACTCGCCGAATTCATCGTCCAATTCGAGCGCGGGCTCCTGTTCGGCGTCCACGGTGGTCGGATGATCCCAATCACCGCGGACGTCTTCCGACCATCCGATCCTCCCTGCCGGGACGGGTCCAGCGGCACCGGATCGGCTGCGCGGCGCCAGATCGGGCGCGTCGGCAAGCGTTCCGAGGGCGGTCGATCGGCCGCGCACCCCCAGTGCGATGGCCGACCCGGCTCCCGATGAGAGGCCGGTCCGCACGTGGCCGCCTGCGTCGCGAAGCGTCAGTCCGGGGTTGCGATCGATCAGCCGAGATATGGCCACGGCGGGCGCCGCGGCCGCGTTCACCGCCAGGCCGAGCACGAACGCCTCCTCCCCCGGCGACATGCCCGTCGGCTCCTCGCCTGCCGCCCGAGCCTCGGCGTGCGAGCGCCGGATGTCGTCCATGTACTCGCGCTTGAACTCGGCGCCTTCGTGTTCGCCGCTGCGCTCGCCGATATAGATCCAGGTGGTGTTTACATGGCTGTGTCCCAAGGCGTCCTTGACCGCGTCGATGTCCTTGGACGCGTTGTAAAGGCGGGTGGCGCCCGTCCGCCTGAGATCGTGGAGGCGCAGATCCTTCAGCCCTGCGGCCTTCGCGGTGTCGTTGAAAACAGCCGTGCATCGCGTTTGGCTTACGGGCAAGTACTTCCGATTGTTGTGATCAGATTTATCTCCCCTTACGGCGAAACCAGACCACACGAAGACGTAGTGGTCATGTAATCTTTTTCTTTTTTGATCGACGAGAATGGCTCGCATGGATGGGGTAATATTCCTGACGAACCTCTTGTTGCCCTTGACTATAAGATTGATACGTCCGGCATCCAGATCCACCTGCTGCCAGTTCAATTCGATGAGATTTGTCTTTCGCAGCATGGACTCGATCGCGAAGATCCACAGCGGCCAATGTTCCGGGTTGGAGTGAGCCTTGAAGACGATCTCGTCCTCATAGCTCAGCGTTTGGTGTCGATACTCTGCCGGATAGGAATGCAGCTTCCGGATCGGCCTGCGAGGAAGTGGGATGCCCAGGACGTTGAGGGCATGATTGACGATCGCGAATGCCGGATCAATGATCGAATGCTTGATGGCCGCATTGGCCAGCGGCGTACGCTGCGGCTCATGGTCCAGGCCATCCTCGGTCAGCTCTTCGCAGATCTGCTCCAGGTCGACGATGCTGGTCGGGTTCGACGCCCGATCAGCCAGATCCACATTCGCCAGCAGGTGCTCGTCGATCGTTCGAAAGTCCGTGTAATCACGCTGTACATGAAGCAGTTTCTTGATATTTTCCCCCACGACCAAGCGGTAGATGACGTCATCCGTTATGTCGGTCACAGGCCTCGCCTCGCCGATCTGCGAGGCGATGTACACGAGCATACGGCGAAACAGGACGGAGCGTACGCGAAGGACCCCTTTCACGCTGGCGACCTGCCGCGCGACCTCACCGACGGTCGGTACTTCCGAGCCCGCGGCCACGCCGATCGCGGCGGATTTCCTCGCAGCCTCCTCGAGCGCGCGTTCGAGCTCCTTGACGAACTCGGCCTCGTATTCCCGGGCGGCGTCCTCGGTGGTCTTCTTCGTGCTGCCCTGCTGCCGTTTCCCGTTGACCTTGACGTCGAAGTGAAAATACTTTCCGCGAAGATGTACGCTCATGAACGTCTCTGCTCCGCGGTACGGTCCAGCGCCGCCATCTTCCGGCGCACGGCGCGACGGACAGCCGCCAGGTCGACGCCGTCCGCGGCCGGCGGTGTAAAGCGGACGCGCCGCTCCGCGATGAACGCCGCGACATGGCAACGGGCGAACCGTCGGCGTGGCCGGACACGGCCCAGGCCGACGTCGATGAAAGCGATGTTGCCGAGCGCCACATGGCGCCGAAGCGTCTTGACGTCGAACCCGAGGGTCGCGGCGGCCTGGGCCGGGGAGAGGAGCTCCCCGGCAAAGCCATCCCCTTCGTGCGCGGGATTCCCGCTATGGGCATCCCCAAGGTCCTCTAGGCCACGCGAGGGCGCATCCATTCGTGATCCGTCTCCGTGATTTCGCAAAGCCATCTTGGCGTGCTCCCGTTGAGATTGGGTTTGCATCGCATCGGGTCGGCCGAGTTTGGGGATCGATAGGACGGCGCCCGGACAAGGCCCGAGCGCCGTCCTGGGTCGGGCCTGCGCCTCGACCCCCAAGCCCAGACAAGCCTGGCCCCACCTAGGCTGGCGAATGCCTTGCCGTGACCAGCGCCTGGAAGCGCCCGAACCGCGGGCGCCAATCGCCGAGGCCGATCCGATGACCGGCCACGGCGAACAGTTCCCCGACGTCCCGGCCATCCAGGACGTCGGGAAGATAGTGAGCCTCGAACCGAAGCCGCCAGCCGGCCGGGAAGCGCGGCCGCGTCCGCATGATCTTGCGGGACCCGATGCTCACGGGCACCCGCAGGCGGAAGTGAGGGTCCGCACGCAAGGTATCTAGATCCGCGGGCCCGTCGTGATCGAGCAACGGGGCCTCCGGGACCAGGAATCCCGCCCGGACCGCCCGCCCCGCGCGCCGGAGCTTCGCGGCCTCCGTGAGCATCGCCTCGATCGCCTCGCCCGGCACGCATGGCCGGCCGCCGGCGGTCCAGAGCCCCCCGGTCCACTCCAGCTCATCGATCCGCACGATGTCTGCCTCGGTCCGCGCCCGCTTGCGCGCGATCCGGGCGATCTCGCGCGCGATCGGGTCCAAGGGATCCACCAAGCGGGACGAGCGCATCAGGAGGGGAGCGATCCCGGTCAGGCAGACGTCCAGAACCTCGAATGACATCGTCGTTCCTCCACGGGGGTCGAAGGCTGCGATCCGGGACGAGGCGTCGGACATCGACCGGAGGGGCTATCGGTCTGAGGGCGTAGCGGCGGCGGCGGAGTTCGCTCGTGATGACCCGGTGGCAGGGCGTGCATAACAGGGTGAGGTCGCCGACGACCTCGTGGCCCAAGCGTTCGTAGGTCCTGTGGTGAACCTCCAGCCCCGCGTCGGTTCCGGCGTTGCAGAGGCGGCAGCGATGGCCGGCCGCCCGCATCTCCCCGAGCCGAGCCGCGCTCAGCCTCCAGGCAGACGAGCTGATGTAAGCTTCGTAAATCCCCATCCGCCGAACCCCCCCTCATGGATCACCACGGCCGCGGCTCGGGCTCATCGGCGTTGATCGAGACCGGCACGCGGACGAAAGGCGTAGCCGGCCGCGGTGAAGCGTTCCGGTCTCGCGCAGCAGCATGATTTGATGGATTTTTATATAATATAGATTGTGAGCTAATCCGTCAATGAGAGAATGTGCTCTCTGTGGAGTTCTCTTCGTTGCTGAAGTTTCTTTAGTGTCGCCGTTAGTCTGAGGACATGGTAAATATTGGCACCGTCTGATTTTCTCGCGAGGGTGGGCGCCGAGGCTCCGATCTCGCGGATCGGTCGTCCCGAGACGCTGCGTATCGCTGCATCGGACAAGGATCGATCTCGGCGCCCGAGCTGTGACCATCCTTCAGCGGCGGCGAGATCGTGCCTGCATCCCACCTGGGTTTGGTCTTGGCGGCATACCCGCCGGCCGGATGTGTGAGGCTCACATGGGACGGGACATCGAGGATGGGGGCCGCCGTCGCAAGGAAGCTCATCATTCTCGAGCCTTTGGTTCGATCCGCCGTGTCCGCATCACCTCCGGACAGCGCCTCGGTGAGCTTCGGCGGCCCCGATGACGGCGACGGCGGTGACGAAAACCATCCCCGTCCGCTGGGCGGCCGTCGCACCATCCGAGCGATGCTCGCCATGGCGACGGGGCAATCACCTGCCGGACAGCCCGTCCCGAGTGCGGTACCGGAGCGGAAGCGGGATGGATCGCGGCAAAGGCGGCTTGGCTCGGACCGCACCCGAGCTTCGGCGCGGCGTTTGCCGGCGGATGCATGTGGCCCCAGGGATGTCCCGACCGGTCAGAGCACCGGACGGCGGGAGCGCGTACGAGGGAGCCACCGATCCACGGAATGGCCGGAAACACAGTCCGGGCCGTCCGGCGGCCCCGTCGAATAATCTCGGGTTCCCGTCTGCCGAGTTGGACGAGGCCTCGGGCCGGAGCTGATCGAGCGATGCGGCGTCGGCCCCATCCGAGTCCGTTCCAGGCTCGCGTCAATCGACGGTGTGGTCGCCTACGGCGTCATGGAAACGGGCGAACGACGTATGGCGGCCCTGAACTTTTGGACCCGAGTCCCTGCTCCTGAACGCCGCAGACCGACTCGAGTTTTCCGCGGTTGCTCACCGCCGCCGTCAGACGACGAACAGACATTCGTCGGACGCCGCGCGTAGGGCATGCCTGGCGTCAGCAATTCACCCGTACTTGCCAGGCCGCTTCGAAAAGCGACGACTCCGAGCTGAAGCCGCCGCTCGAATCGACGCCTTCGAAGCTTTCCCGGGTCTGCAGGACCAAACCGAAGGACAAGCCTTCGCACGAGAAGATCTCCCAGGCGCGCAATACCGGCGCGTCGCGACGGCGACTCAGCCTCGCCGCCGGATGATCGGCCCAGGAGGCCAATCGATCGACGATGACGGAAGTCGCGGACCCTTCGACGGTATCCTCGCCATAATGAAGCGGTGCTCTGGCCAAGATCAACGCCGGCGTCTCGACGGGAATCGTAGGGTCCGGCCCGTCATGCCGGCCGCGCTGTCGGAGCTGCTTCGGTGTACCCGCAACCTTGATGCCCCCGTGCCCCGGGAGCAGCACGATGTCGCCAGCGGCAAGACACTCGCCAACAAACGTCCCGAGTTCCGTCAAGTTGGCCCCCACGGGCCGGCCATCGTCCGCCCGTCGGATCTCGGCCAGCCCGTCGATCTCCAGCGCCCGGAAGATGTATGCCCAACGAGCGACGAAGGCCCTTCCCATGCTGCCGTCGACTTTCAGCGGGGTATCGCCCGCCTGGATGGTCCGGCGGACTAGGTCCAGGGCCGCCGATCGGTCGCCTCGCTCCGGCGCGAGATTGTCGTTGTCGCCTCTCGGGATGGGTCTCACAGGGGGCGCCGCTTCGTTGGGGGACCTTGACGATGTCGGCGATCGGACACAATGCGCCAGGGCGAAGATGGTCCAAGGTTAATGCGACGCCGTTCCGTCCACCGATATCGTCGGGGTGTCTTACAGGCCGCTTGCAAGCATGACGTCGGCCGGCGAAGCCTGTCGAGACAGGGCCTCGCCACAGAAGCCGGCGCAACAATTGACAAGTTCGATGTCCCTGGCAATCGATCGTAGCCTATCGCACTCAGTCAGTCTCCCTCGGCTCCCCGACAACGCGGATCGGTCCGAACGGATACCGCAGATATCATAGGCGTCGACTAATCCTTCGCACKCGATGAGGACGCCGCGGCCGTTCCTGATACGCCGACCTGAACGTAGCTCTTCCACCGCCATGACAGAGGCACTGTCCGTCCGGTGTCCGAAGAACCATCGCACCAAGGCGTGACCGGCCTCATGATTGCAGGCGAGGGGACGACGCGCCGTCGTCCGCGTCATTGACCTCGCCTTACGGTACATGTGCCGTGCTCCGGATCTTGGAACGTTTGGCTTGGCGAAGCGCCTGTCCGCGAGGGCTACGCAAGCCTCGCCGCGACCCTCACCCAGATCAATGGTTCGGTAGGCCCCTCCAGCGGTTGGGCGTCGCGGCAACGCAGCGATCCGGATGTGCCATGGAACGCAAACCGGGACCGCCGGCACCGTCTCACATCAACTCTTGGCGTCGCCGTGCCGCCGGCATGCATCGTCGGCCGCCGACCAATGATTCGGTGTGCCGCCAGCTTACCGGTGCCGCCCGCGACGAGGTCGACCCTGGTATGATGTTCGCCGACCCAACGGGACGGGAACCGCCGCGAGCGGGATCCCGCTCACCGTGCCACTCCAAGCCCACCACGATTGTGCACGCCTACGGGGGAAAGCTGCCAGCTGAACAGAGGGCGGCACGCATGAGGAAGTCGAGGAGCTGAGCCATTGGACCGGCCGGTGCACGGCAGAGCAAGGTCGTGGACCGCCTCTCCTGCGTCACGAGTCCGGCGTGCACGAGCTGCCGCAAGTGGTTCGACAATGTCGATTTCGCGTCGATGCCAAGCCGCTCCTGGAGAGCGCCGACCGACAGCCCGGCATCGCCGGCTTGCCTGAGCTCCGTAAGGATGCGCAAGCGTACTGGGCTTCCCAACGCTTCGAGGAGGCTTGCGGCGTGGTCCAAGTCCATACGATACGGGTTCGTACGCAGGCACATGCGATGTCAAGCCGGTTCAAGCGCGTTTGACATCGCCTTGCTTGCCCGACCCATCCCGCCTCGATCCTAGGAGCTTGTGAACCGGCAGTCTGCTCGACGGTGCGATGAACGGGCAGGCCTACCGCACCTACGTGGCCGACATACTCGCACCTACGCTCCAGCCGGGCGACACCGTCGTGCTCGATAATCTACCGGCTCACAAAGTCGGCGGCATCCGCGAGCGCATCACGGCGGTGCGAGCCCGGCTACTCCACCGCCCAGCTTGCTCGCCTGACTTCAACCCGATCGAGTTGGCCGTCGCGAAGCTGAAGGCGCTGCTGCGCACCGCCGCGGCGCGAACCATCCTAGATCTTTGGGACGCCTCACGGCGCAGCCTAACCCGCCTCGCACCAGCTGAATGTCGAGACGACCTCGCCGCTGCAGGATACGACGCAACCTGATCGAATGTCGTGTGTGGACGCCCCATCGGATTCAAGGGGGTGTTTGAGAGATCTGTGCGCGCAGGTTCAGGTGCTTCCGTGTGTCCGGCCTGTTGATGCAGCCATCCTCACGGCTGC
>NZ_JBFUGA010000070.1:0-30689 GCF_056403155.1 Methylobacterium sp. P3_A11 | reverse complement strand
CCCGCACCGTCCTCGATGGCCGGAGGCTTCTTGCCGCCGCACACGAAGGGGCGCATGTCCGGGGGGGCGGGCAGCGCCGAGGCCGGCAGCGCATCCAGGGTCGGGCTGGTCCAGCCGGCACTCTGGGAGAAGGCGTAGTCGAACAGGTCCGCGGTCTTCACGTCGCGCTCGCGCGGGCTCGGCTGCCCCATCACGATGGTGATGATCCGCCGGCCGTTGCGCGTGGCGGTCGCCACGACATTGAAGCCGCCCGAGCAGATGAAGCCGGTCTTCATCCCATCGGTACCGGGATAGCGCCCGAGGAGGCCGTTGTGGTTCGCCATCACGGCGCGGCCGAACTGGATCGCCGAGATCGAGAACAGGTCGTGGGAATCCGGAAAGTCACGGATCAGCGCCCGGGCCAGCACCGCCATGTCGCGGGCCGAGGTCCACTGGCGCGGGTCGGGCAAGCCGTTGGGATTGTACCAGCGGCTGTCGTGCATGCCGATCCGCTGCGCAGTCTCGTTCATCATCGCGGCGAAGTTGTCGATCGAGCCGCCGAGGGTCTCGCCGATCGCGTAGGCGATGTCGTTCGCCGACTTGACCATGATGATCTTGAGGGCGTTGTCGAGGGTGAGCTGCGTCCCAGGCTTGAAGCCCATCTTCGAGGGCGGCTCGGCGGCGGCCGCTGCCGAGAGGGTGATCATCGAATCGAGCGAGACCTTGCCCTGCCGCACGAGATCCAGGGCGACGTAGGTGGTCATCAGCTTGGTGATCGAGGCCGGATACCAGGGATCGGTCGGCGCCTGCGCGTAGATGACCTTGCCCGAATCCACGTCCGCCACGAGGATCGGCACCGTCACGGCGTTCGCAGCGCCGATCCCGACCAGGCTCGCCCCGAGCAGACCTGTCAGCGCCGCAAACCCGACGGTGAGGCGTCGGTAGAGTGAAGAGGACATTCGAGCCCGACTCGTCAGAGGATCGCCTGGGCCGGCGCCGTGGAGCGTCGGTCTTCCGGCCAGCCAGCCGGATATCGGCGCAATCCCGACGGCCGAGGGCGGTCGCCGGACTGCATCTCGGCATGAACGAGCCCACCGTGGCAAGAGCAAGGCGAGATCGCACCGCGGGTCTGCACGGCGCGGTTGTCGATGGCCTGCGGGCTCGGCACGGATTAAGTGCGAACCCGGGCGCGCGGGGCGGGTCGCGCAGCAGCGGACTGGGACGGTTGTGACGTACGCGGTCAAGGAGATTTTCCACACCCTCCAGGGCGAGGGCGCCCAGGCGGGACGCGCGGCCGTGTTCTGCCGCTTCGCGGGATGCAACCTCTGGTCTGGGCGCGAGGCCGACCGCGCGGCGGCGGCCTGCCGGTTCTGCGACACCGACTTCGTCGGGATGGACGGGGAGGGCGGTGGACGCTTCGCCGACGCCGCCATCCTCGCCGGCGCGATCGCGGCCGCCTGGGAAGGCGGTAGCGAGAACCACTACGTCGTCTTCACCGGCGGCGAGCCGCTCCTCCAGCTTGACACGCTCCTGATCGAGGCCGTGCACGCGGCCGGGTTCGAGATCGCGATCGAGACGAACGGCACGCTCCCGGCTCCGCCTGGGATCGACTGGATCTGCGTCAGTCCGAAGGGACGCAACGCCCTGGCGCAGACGTCAGGCCACGAACTCAAACTTGTCTACCCGCAGGTGGATGCCGATCCCGCGGATTTCGTCGGTCTCGCCTTCCAGCACCGCTTCCTCCAGCCTATGGACGGGCCGGACCGCATCGCCAACACCGAGGCTGCGATCGGCTATTGCCGCCACGATGCCCGCTGGCGCCTGTCTCTGCAGACGCACAAGATGATCGGCATCCCTTGAACAGATCAGCGCAAGACGGGCCGGACTGATCGGCAGCGCTCTTTCCTTCTCGCGAAGAATCGGAAACGATCACGTACGTGGTTCGGAATCGGAACGCGGCCGTTGAGCTTCGAGGAATCTTCATCGGACGGGCGATTCGTCATCCCGACGCCGCCGACCCTGTCGGACGGTGCGTATGACGGGATCTGGCCGGTCGATCCCGATCCGCACCTGACGGGCCTCGCCGGTCGTCAGCTGTGGTACTTCCGCGACGGGACCCCGGTTGCGGCCGAGGTTGCCGGAATCCGGATCGACACGGACGACGCCCGGATCGTCCAGCTCGGCATCCGGCGGGACGGCCGCGCCCATCCCTACCCAGCGCTCTTCGCGCATGCACCGGAGACCGGTGAACCATTGCGGAGTCCGGCAGAGGCCGAGACACCGACGCCGCTCGACATCGACCGCGACAGCCACAGCGAGCGTCCATTGCCGAGCGGCGTGCCGGTGCTCGCGCGGGCCGGTCGCCCCGCCGGCCTCTATCTGTTTCAGGAAAACCTGGGCACTCTGGACGTCTGGGACGGCCGGACATTCGTCCCCCTCGGGCGGATGCCCGCCGCGACGTCGGGATCGCACCTGGCGGCAGCCGCCGCGGGCATCGCCTACACAACCGCCGACGCGCTGGTCTCCGCCCCCCTGCCGCAGGTCGGCCCGCAGCTCGCGTTCGGAAGGGCCAACCTGCCGCGCCTGCGCTTCCTCTCCGCCCCATGCTGGCACGGCGCTGAACTCCGCGCGCTGGCCGAACGCGACGGACGCCTCGTGCTGTGTCGGGGCACGATCGCCTCGGACGCCCTCGCGCTGCAGGATCTCGGCCAGCCCTCGTCCGGAGACCGCTTCTCCGGTCCATGGATCAACCGTCTCGGCGACGGGTTCTGGACCGGTCACGGCGGGTTCGTCGTGAACCGGGCCGACGACCAGGCCGCTTTCGTCGGCTGGCCTTCCGGCTTCGTTCCGATCGCCGCCCAGAATCCCTGGCAGGATTATGCCGAGCGCCATCACCAGCTCGGGATGTTGGAGGGCGGCTACCATCTCGCCGCCTTGGCGTCCGATCCGGCGATCCGCCGGCTCGATGGACCGCGCCTCGCCGCCGGGCACGTCGCCTACTGGGGCACGGACCGTTTTGACCTGCCGTGGCAGGCGCCCGCCGAGACGCTCAGTCTCGGTCCGCATGCGGGCGCCCTGCTCGTGCCGCTTCTGGCGTTGCCGCGCGATACCATCCTGCTCGCCCTCCCCATCGCCGGCCCACGAGCCGGCTTCCTAAGGGGCGCCTCTCTCCCGGAGCCGGTGACCGGGCACGTTCTCCACCACGCCCATGGGGCAGGCCTTCACGGGCTCCCGATCAGCCTCGACGTCTCGGCCCTCGGCGACGCCCAGGCGCTCCTGCACGATGGGGCGCTGCTTCTCTGGACCCGCTCCGGGCGCCGCTGCCACGCCCTTCGCGTGCGGACGGCATGAGGGCGCCCGTGTCCCGCGCGATCCTTGCGCTGCTCGTCCTGCTGATGGCCCCCGCCAGGCCGGAAGCGGCGGCCCCTCAGCTCTTTCTCATCCAGGATTCCGGCTGGATGGAGCCCTTCCTGACCGCCGGGAACTCGCAGTTCCGGCCCCTGATCGAGGCCCTGGTGGCGGCGGTCCGCGTGCCGGAGGGCACGATCGCGATCGCGAGCTTCGACCAAGACGGACAGGTGCCCGGGCGCCCGTCGCCGCGCATCCTGTACGAGGGTCCCTATGCGGCGGCGCGCGTCCGTTCCGCCGTTGCGGCCATCGACCTGCCGCGCAAGGCCGGCGGACAGGCCTACGCCGATGCCGACTTCAACGGTGCGCTCCTCGGCGGCATCCGGGCCGGGCTGCACGGCCGCGACGGCGTCATCTGGATGGTGACGAACAACAAGAATGCACCGGGCAACAGCACCGCAGTGGCGCGCAACACCGCGGCCTTCTACGCGGCACTGCGCGGATCGCCTGCGATCACCCGCATCGTCGCCTATCCGGTTCGGATGCCCCTGAAAGGCAGCAACTTCGTCGAGGGTGGATTCGTCGTCTATGGCATCGGCTACGGTGCAGGCGGAGGCCGCGCGCTCGAGGCGGCCTTGAGGGGCAATGGCCTCGCGGCGCTGTTCAGCCATCCGCCGGTCAACCTCAAGCCGGTCCTCGCCGGCGGCGTGACCCTGCGCTTCGACCGGCTCGACAGTGCCGGCCTCGAGGCCGGCGTGGAGAACGGCGTGCTGGTGGTCCGCGGGGCCGATGCCGAGACCGGGACCGTCCTGCGCCTGACCGGGCGCCTCACCAACGGCCTTTACCCGCAGCGGATCGTCACCGCACGGCTCGTCCTGCAGTGGCGCGAGGCAAGCCCGGAGGCGGCGCTCGCGCAGGCGGCGGTCTCGCCGGACCAAGTCGCGGACCTGCCGCCGCGGGCCGAGAGCGGGCCGATCGCGGTCGTTCTTACCCTGCCGCCGATCCCGCGACCATCCGGCCTGCTCAATCCGCTCGCCGGCCGGCGCGACATGGACGGTACCCTGACCCTGCGGCTCGAAGATTTGCACCTCGCCCTCGATCAGGACTTCCTGGAGCGCGTGCGACCGATCTTCGGAAGCGCCCTGCTCGTCGGCGAGCCAACGACCGGACAGGGAACCGGGGCATCCGGCGGGGTCGAAGCGCGTCTGCCGGGGCTGTTCGGCGACTATCGCGGCGTGTCGGAGGCGATAATCACCCTGCCGCTGCGGATCGAGGCGGCGTTCTCGCCCTGGCCGCTCGCCGCAGCGTCGGCGGCAACGCTCACGCTCGCAGGCGCTACCGGATTCGGCGCTGCCCTCGCGCGCCGTCCGCGCACCTGCACGGTGATGCTTGGCGCGTTCCCGAAACGCACGACCTTGCGGCCCTTCCGCACCCAGGTCCTCGATGCCCCGGACGGCAGCCGCTGGCGGGTGCGAACGGCCCTTTGGGGACCGGCCCGGGCGCATCGTCTCACCGAGACCGGACCCGGCGCATGATCGGCCTGTTCGACGGCGGAACGCGGGATTCAGGTCCGACCCGGATCCAGGGGCCGGGAGGCCCGGATTTCCGGATCCCGCCCCCGCAGAATTCCCGCCCGTCGGAGGAGCCGCGGGCGCCCATGCCCCTATCGGACCGGACGGGCACCGCGGCGAGCCCGTTCGCCGGCCTCGACCGCGCGCCGACCGCGACGGAGATCGCCCTCGCCACCGTCGCCCTTGCGGTGCTGGCCGTCATCTTCCTGTTCGTCCGCCAGGGCCTGCGCATCCACCTGATCAACCGCCGCGCAACCCTCGACGCCGCGGGCGGCGCGAGTTCGATGCTGTTCGCGGCGCTGATGCTCACGGCCACGGTCGTGGTCGGTGCCACGGTCGGACGTTTCTGGCAGGCCTGGGCCGGACTGACGGCTGCCTTCGCCCTCTGCGTGCTCCTGTTCGCAGCCGCCCTGGCCCTGATCCTCCGCGCCCCCGACCGGAGGCGCTGACCCGATGGACGAGGCGCGCCGAGCGGGCACCGAGACGCAGCTGAAGGTTCGTCCAACCGTCTTCGTCGCGCTCGGCGGCACCGGCATGGAGGTGCTGCTGCGCCTGCGCCGGCGCATCCTTCAGGCGGACTGGAACGGAACCCGGATCAGCGCCCTCGACCAGTTCCCGGCCGCGGCCTTCCTGTACTTCGACACCGACACGCTTGAGGCCCGCGAGGCCGGCCGCGCCGCCGCCACCGATCCGCTCTCGGCCAAGGTTGCCTTCCGGGATGGCGAGACCCTGCAGAAGGCGGTCAACCTCGGCCGCTATCAGGCCGAGCGGCGCAGCTACCCGCACATCGATGCCTGGCTGCCGGACCGCGACCTCTCGCGGATCGACGCGTCCAAGGGCGCCGGCCAGATCCGCGCCATCGCGCGCCTGCTGTTCTTCGATGCCGTGCGCCCCTTCATGAGCCGGTTAACCGCACAGGCCGCCGCGGTCCTCGCCAACATGTCGAACGAGGCGCGGCTGCGCGCCCTCGGCCTCGACACCGCCACCGACCTGCGCGTGGTGGTCGTGGCTTCCGTGGCCGGCGGCACCGGCTCCGGCGCGGTGATCGACGCCGGCTACGCGATCTCGTCGATCGAAACACCCAAGCGGCCCGACGCCGTCGATCTCTTCCTCGTCCTGCCGTCGGGCTATGTCGGAGCCAACAAGGATCGCGTCTTCGCCAACGGCGCGGCGACGCTGTCCGAGCTGGAATACGCGATGCGGGGCAATCCCGAGCCGCCCTATGTCGCGTCCTGGAGCGACCACGAGCGGGTCGCGCCCGGAGTCGAGCGGCCGTTCACCGACATCTATCTGTTCGATACACAGAATCTCGCCGATCAGCGCACGGCAGTGGTCACCGACCTCTACGACATGATCGCCGACGTGCTGTTCGAGGATTTCGGCAACTCAGAATTCGCCGGTCGCAAGCGCTCGATCGGTGTGAATCAGACCCAGCACAAGATGCGCAAATGGGCGCCCCCAGGCCCGGACGGCACCCTCCGGACGGCCCTGTTCGCGCTGAACTATTCCGCCCTGGGCCAAGCCGTACTCGCCACCCGCGGGAGCCTCGAATTCGAGGAGATTGCCGCCCGGGCTGGTTTCGGCATGGTGGCGGCATTCTTCGGCGTCGCGCGGGGCGATGCCGAGCGGCACGTCCCGACCATCGAGGCGCGCGACCGGTTCGGCGCCGACAGGGTCGGCCTGCGGTTCTCGACCTTCGAGGCCTTTCCGAAGGTGCTCCGTCCGGCCCCTCCGGGCATCCCGGAATATGACCTCGTCGGGATGCTCCTCCAGCGCGCCGACGGCTCGTCCATCCAGGACTCGGTGGCGCTTGCCGTCGACAGGGCGGTCGATGCCATTCGCGACGCGGTTGCGAACCCCCGCGACTGGGCGGCGAATCTGCGTCGGGCGGCCGAGCATCTGCGCGACGACATTCTCGGCCGCGCCGGCGACGGAACCGTCTACGGCCCCCGGGGCGTGGAGGTTCTGGATGTGCGCGCCAAACTCGAGGCCGCATGGCTCGGGGACCCGGACGGCGCGCTGCCCGCGGCGCTCTATCGCCTGCTCGACGATCAGGAACGCGGCGGCCTCGACTACGCCCGCGCTCTGATCGAGGGCGTGCGAGATCTGATTGCCGCGGATGGCGGGGCGCTGGCGCGCCTCGCCCATGCGGCCGAGACCTACGGCCGGCTCGCCGACGCGATGCTGGCCGATCATTTCTCCGCCTCGCTCAGTCGCCTCGACCAAGTCCGACCGGGCCTGATCTTCACGCACCGGCGCGACGCCGAGCGCTATCTGGAGCAGGCCCGCGAAGACCTGCGCGGCGCCTGCATGCTGTGCATCCGGTCGGTCGCCGCCCGGGAGGCCGCAGCCCTGCTGCGACAAGTCTCCGTGCGACTCGGAACCCGTGTCGGGCGGGACCCCGACACGGGCCTCGCCCGGTACGACGGCCTGCTGGGTGCCATGAATCAGGGCCATGACGACGTCGTGCGCCTGATGCGCGCGCTGCAGCGCGAGATCGCCGAGATCCGCACCGCGATCGAACGGCCATCCGGCGGCACGTTCCTCGTGCTGCCCTCCGGCGACCTGCCGCCTATCGTCGTCGCACCGTCCGAGCGACTGGACTGGGCGCGGGAGGCGTTCCGGGCCTATGGAGGCTCCCAGGCCATCTTCGCTCTGCTACGCGAGGAGGACACACGAACGGACCTCCTCGAGGCGGTCCGCAGCATGGCCAGGCGGCGTCTGGCGCCGCACCGGACCCGCATCCCCGCGGCGCTGGACGCCCTGCGCGAAATGCCCGCCGCCCGGCAGCGCGAGATCCTGGAGCTGATGCTGCTGCGCTGCATGCCGTGGATCCCGGCGCGTTTCGAAGCCTTCAATGCGGGGAGCGACCAGTTCAAGACCATCCTGGCTGTGGAGGGCGCCCGCGCCTTTCAGGCCGAATTCGGAGGCGTGCTTCGGGCGGCCCTGCCGCCGGTTCTCGGCGTTGGAGAGATCGCCTTCCTCGAATCCGGCCAGCGCGGACGGATCGTCTGCTACTGCGAGCTGTCGGGGGTGCCCCTCGACGTGCTCGGGCCGCTGCGGCGCGACTGGCGCCGCGCCTACGGGCAGGAACTCGACCGGCTCGATGCGATCCCGCTTCACAACCACAGAGATTATCTCCGCTTTCCAGACCCCGTGGCCCCGTCGGCAGAGGAGACGGAGGCGCTCCGGGACACCCTGGCGCTGTTCCTGCGGGCGGCCTGCCTTGGGCTCCTGAGGCGCGCGCCCGAAACCGGACTGTGGCGGTTCGAGTTCGAGCCCGGCGATTGGCGCAGCGTCGGTTCGGAGCGGACGCTGCGGCGCAAGCTGTTCGATCGGGTCCAGCACGCCCCGATCGCCGCACGACTCGCGCAGGTCGAAGGGGCGCTGTCGCCGGTCCAGATGCTGGCGATGGCCGCGCTGTTCGCCTGGACCGCCAAGCGCGCCTATGCACCCCGGCGGGAGACCGTGAATTTCGACGCGGAGGTGCGGGTCGGCGGAGTCGGCCACGGGGTGGCGGAGGCGCTGGGGCGCCGTTGGCGTCAGGCGGCCCTGGAAACCGGCCTGCGGGTGGACGAAGCGGACCGCCTTCACGAGGCGCTTCTCACCCGCATCGCGGACTGGACCCGGTCGATCCCCGGAAGCCTGGGCGACCTGCCGCCGGAGGAAGCGAACCGTGATACCGCAGACCCACCCGCCTTCAGAGCGCTGGACAAGCGGACGGTCGATGAGGCGGCCTTCACGACGGAAGCCCTGCTCCGGCTGGCCGATCCGGCGCCGCTGGCGCCGCCGGACTTGCCGGCAACGCTATTCTACATCTATCGCGACGCGGTGACGGGTCCGTTTCCGCTCACCGCCCTCGTCGACATGGCGCGGTCGCGCGCCCTGACGGCGACCACGCCGATCCATCCGCAGGGGGGTGCATGGATGCCGGCAGGCGCCCATTCGGATCTGGCACGTCTTCTCGCGCCGACACCACCACCGCCTCCGGACGGATGACGCCCTCTCAGGAGGCGCCGGCCTTGCGCTGAGCCCGCGCGGCCCGGATGGCCGAGCGGGCGAACCGGCCGTCGGCGAGGGATGCGTCGGGTGCCTGCCCAGCGAGGACCGCGGCGCGCAAGGCGACGAGCGCGGCATCCCCCCAAACCTCCAGGATCTGCCCGAATGCGGCGTGGCGCCCGGTATCGAACGGGATCGGCCGCCCCGACCCGTCGCGCGTCGGATGCGCCAGATCAAGGCCGCCGCAGGGCACCCAGCCCTCCGGGATCGGCGCAGTGGCCGCATGGGTCCGTCGCAGCCGCAGCAGGTGCGGCAGGACATGGCTGCGCGGTCCGGCCCCCGCGGCGACGGACCTGCGATCCGGCCCATAGACCTCGACGCGGCCGAAACGGGTAATGAAGACACTGTCCGCCCCCAGGGCGCGCACCGTCGCGATCCCGGTCCCGCCGGAGGCGAGAAGCGATCGGCCCTCCAGGGCTCGGAGCCGGTCGATCCGGCCGGGGTCGGCGGCCCGGATGCAGGCATCGACGGCGTGCAGACCGAGGCCGAGGTCGAACAGGTGCGCGGCGCGGTCCTGCGGCCGGACCGCCGCATCGTCGGGTCCCAGCTCGGTCAGCACGGCGCGCTGCCCCATGGTGCAGGCCGAAGCCGGAAGGCAGAGGGCGATCCCCTGGCTCCAGCCGTCGGTGAAGCCCGTCTCGTAGGCGAACGGCCTGAGATCCGGCCCCACCGCGAGGGAAACGGCGCCGCGGTCCGTGACGATCCCGATCCGGCCGCCTTCGTGGAACCGCGCCGGCTCGTCGCGGTCGCGGGAGAAGACCGCGAGGGCACCATAGCTACCCAGTCTCAACGCGCCGGCCGGATCGGCCAGCTGGGCACGAAGGAGAGCTTCCGCCGCCTGTCCCGAACCGCCCGTCATCCGCTCCCCGCGTGCATGGCACCGCAGCCGGCACGCCTTGACACGGACCGAGAATGACCGGAAGTCGCGGGGCATCATCGAGGTTGTGGTCGACGAGGCGGGCGCGCGACCCGGAACGACCGACGCGGAGACGTCCGCCGGACCTCGCGACGGGATCCGCAAGAAGGGCGCTGGCATGGACGTCATCGAGACCGAGATCCCGGACGTGAAGCGCATCGTCCTGAAGCGCTTCGGCGACGCGCGGGGCTGGTTCTCCGAGACGTTCCGGGCCGACACCCTGGCGCGGGCCGGCATCGCCACGCCGTTCGTGCAGGACAACCAGTCCTTCTCGGCCCCCCAGGGCACGATCCGCGGCCTCCACTTCCAGGTCGCGCCCCGCGCGCAGGCCAAGTTGATCCGCGTCCTGCAGGGCGCGATCCTCGACGTGGCGGTCGACATCCGCAGCGGCTCGCCGACCTACGGCCGCTACGTCGCCGTCACCCTCGACGCCGACAAGGGCGAGCAGCTCTACATCCCGCACGGCTTCGCCCACGGTTTCTGCACCCTGACCCCCGACGTCATGGTGGCCTACAAGGTCGACGACTACTACAGCCCCGAGCACGACCGGGCGCTCGCCTGGAACGATCCCGAGGTCGGGATCCCGTGGCCGGTCTCCGGCGAGGCGGCGATCCTGTCCGACAAGGATCGGCGCGCCCCGCGCCTCGCCGATCTCGGCCGCGTCTTCTGAACTGCGCGGCCCGGCCGCAATTTCGTCACGCCGGCCAGTCTTACGCTGCTCGGCTAGTCAGTTTCTGACCTATCCGAAGAGGTAATCCGCCATGCGCATCCTGGTGACCGGAGGCTGCGGCTTCATCGGCTCGGCGCTGGTGCTGCACCTCGTCAACGATCTCGGCCACGACGTCTGCACCCTCGACGCGATGACCTACGCGGCCAACCCGGTCTCGCTGGCGCCGCTTGCCGACAACCCGCGCCATCGCCTCGTCGAGGCCGACATCTGCGACCGCGCCGCCGTGCAGAAGGCCTTCGCCGACTTCAAGCCGCAGGCGGTGATGCACCTGGCCGCCGAGAGCCACGTCGACCGCTCGATCACCGATCCGGGCGCCTTCGTGCGCACCAACGTCATCGGCACGCAGACCATGCTGGATGGCGCGCGAGGCTATTACGAAGCACTGCCGGAGGCGGACAAGAAGAGCTTCCGSTTCCTCCACGTCTCCACCGACGAGGTCTACGGCTCGCTGCCGCCGGACGCGTTCTTCACGGARGACAGCCGCTACGACCCGCGCTCGCCCTACTCGGCCTCGAAGGCCGCCTCCGACCACCTCGCCCGCGCCTGGCACGAGACCTACGGCCTGCCGGTGCTGGTGACCAACTGCTCCAACAATTACGGGCCGCGCCACTTCCCCGAGAAGCTGATCCCGCTGATGATCCTCAACGCCCTCGAGGGGAAGAAGCTGCCCGTCTACGGCGACGGCCTCAACGAGCGCGACTGGATCCACGTRGAGGACCACGCCAAGGGCCTCGTGGCCGTGCTGGAGCGCGGCCGGATCGGCGAGACCTACCTGCTCGGCGGCCGCGCGGTGCGCAACAACCTCGCGGTGGTGAAGGCGCTGTGCGCGGCCTTCGACCGGCTGCGCCCGCAGGGCGCGCCGCACGAGCRGCTGATCAGCTTCGTGGCCGACCGCCCGGGCCATGACCGGCGCTACGCCATCGACTGCGGCAAGGCCGAGGCCGAACTCGGCTGGCGCCCGCARAAGACCTTCGAGCAGGCGCTGGAGGAGACCGTGGCCTGGTACCTCGCCAACGAGGGCTGGTGGCGCCCGATCCGCGAGGGCCGCTA
This sequence comes from Methylobacterium sp. P3_A11, assembly GCF_056403155.1. NCBI lineage: Bacteria > Pseudomonadati > Pseudomonadota > Alphaproteobacteria > Hyphomicrobiales > Methylobacteriaceae > Methylobacterium > Methylobacterium sp. P3_A11. The sequence goes on along the minus strand of NZ_JBFUGA010000070.1, from coordinate 19,036 downwards.
CAAGGGCGAGCGTCTGGGGCTCAACGGCTGATGGACGTCCTCGTCCTCGGCGGCGCCGGACAGGTCGGCACCGAGCTGCAGGCCCTGTCCTGGCCGGACGGCGTCACCGTCCACGCTCCGGACCGCGCCGCGCTCGACATTACCGACGCCGGCGCCGTCGCGGCGGCGCTCGCCGCCCGCGACTACCGGGCCGTGATCAACACCGCCGCCTACACGGCCGTCGACAAGGCGGAGTCCGACGTGGTCGCGGCGTGGCGCCTCAACGCGCTCGCCCCGGCGATCCTGGCGGCCGCCACGGCGGCGCGGAAGATCCCGCTGGTGCATGTCTCGACCGACTACGTCTTCGCCGGAACGAAGCCGGACGGGGGCTACGCGCCCGACGAACCGATCGATCCGCAGAGCGTCTACGGGGCCAGCAAGGCCGCGGGCGAGCTGGCGGTGCGCACCGGCAATCCGCGCCACGCCATCGTCCGGACCGCCTGGGTGGTGAGCCCGCACCGGGGCAACTTCGTCAAGACGATGCTGCGGCTCGCCGCCGAGCGCGATGCGCTGACCGTCGTCGACGACCAGCACGGCTGCCCGACTTCAGCCGCCGACCTCGCCGCCGCCCTCGCGACGATCGCGCAGCGCATGGCGGCGGATCCGGACGCCCCCGCCGGCACCTTCCACTGCGTGAACCGGGGCGACACCACGTGGCGCGGCTTCGCCGCGGCGATCGTGGCGGGCTCGGCCCGGCGCGGCGGCCGCTCCGTGCCGGTCAAGGGGATCCCGACCTCCGCCTATCCGACGCCGGCCCGGCGGCCGGCCAATTCACGCCTGTCGACCGAAAGCCTGACGGCCGCCTACGGCATCGCGCCGCGGCCCTGGCAGGCGGCGCTCGACGACATCCTGGACCGGCTCGTCGGGCCGGTCTCAGAGGGAGTTTCCAAGCCATGAAGGGCATCGTTCTGGCCGGCGGATCCGGCACGCGCCTGCACCCGGCCACGCTGTCGATCAACAAGCAGCTCCTGCCGGTCTACGACAAGCCGATGATCTACTATCCGGTCTCGGTGCTGATGCTGGCCGGCATCCGCGAGATCCTGATCATCTCGTCGCCGGAGCACCTCGACAATTACAAGCGCCTGTTCGGYACCGGCGAGCAGTTCGGGCTGAAGTTCTCCTACGCGCTGCAGCCGCGGCCGGAGGGCCTCGCCCAGGCCTTCGTGATCGGGCGCGACTTCGTCGGCGACGACGACGTSGCGCTGATTCTCGGCGACAACCTGTTCTTCGGCGCCGGCATGGGCGAGCTGCTCGAGCGCGCGGCCGCGCGCCAGCAGGGCGCGACGGTCTTCGCCTACCATGTCGACAACCCGCAGGCCTACGGCGTGGTCAACCTCGACAAGTCCGGCCGCCCGACCAAGATCGTCGAGAAGCCGCAGAACCCGGAATCCACCTGGGCGGTGACCGGCCTGTACTTCTACGACAATCAGGTGCTCGACATCGCGGCCGACGTGAAGCCTTCGGCCCGCGGCGAGTTGGAGATCACCAGCGTCAACGAGGCCTATCTCCAGCGCAGGCAACTGCACGTGGAGCGGATGTCGCGCGGCTACGCGTGGCTCGACACCGGGACCCACGACAGCCTGCTGGAGGCGAGCGAATTCGTCCGCACCCTCCAGCATCGCCAGGGCCTGCAGGTCGCCTGCCTGGAGGAGATCGCCTACCTCCAGGGCTTCATCAACCGCGACCAGCTCGTGGCCCGGGGCGAGATGTTCGCCAAGACCTCCTATGGGCAGAACCTGCTGCGCCTCGCCCGCGAGAGCGAGGACGACCTGCGCCTGCGCCGCGGCAAGTAAGGCCGTCCGATCGGGCGGATGCGCGCCGGACCTATTTCGGAGCGCACCCGATGCAGATCCCACGCATGAGCTTGTCGTTCTCCGTCTCCCGCGGCGTCAGCACGCGCCGGTCGTCCGGGGTCTCGGCGCCAGCGCCGCGGCTCGGCGGCATGACGCGGCCGACCGACGAGGTATGGGGTGCCGTCGCCGTGGAGGCGGGGCCGCCGCCGGTGCCGGTCTGAGACTGCGCCAGCGCGGTACCGGTCGCCAGGACCGGCAGGAACAGCGCGAGGCCGAGGGTGATGCGTGGGCGGGTCATGGGTGCGGAACTCCGTGCCGGCCCATAACGCGGGTGTGACCAACCGGTTCGACCGGGCGGGCCGATCCCCACCTTTGTTCGCCTTTGCAGAAGCGATGCGGCGCCGTATCAGGAGCCGCGTTCCCGCCGCCGCCATCCTGAAGCGTCGAAATTCGGAGCCGCCGCGACGATGCGGGACCCCAACGCGATCGACTTCTGGCGCGGTTTCGCCCTGATCACGATCTTCATCAACCACATCCCGGGCAATACCTTCGAACGCTACACCTTCTCCCAGTACGGCATCTCGGACGCGGCCGAGCTGTTCGTGTTCCTGGCGGGCTGGTCGATCGGGATCGCCACCCGGGGACGCGACGGCGTGCCGGAGCCGCCGGGCCGCAGCGTGGTGCGGCTTCTGGCCCGCACCGTCGAGGTCTACCGGGCGCAGCTCACGGTGATGCTGCTGGCGCTGGCGATCATCGCCGGGGCGGCCCTGCTGCTCGACAACCCGCTGATCCTTGAGTGGCACAATGCCGGCGGCTTCTTCGCGGACCCGATCCAGTCGGTCTGCGGCATGGTGCTGCTGACCTACCAGCTCGGCTACTTCAATATCCTGCCGCTCTACGTGCTGCTGATCGGCATCGCGCCCGTCTTCGTTCTGGTCGGACGCATCAGCCTGCTCGCCGCGCTGGCGCTGTCCGTGGGCATCTATCTCGCGAGCCTCGTCTTCGCCTGGAACCTGCCCTCCTGGCCGGGGGAGGGGGACTGGTTCTTCGACCCGTTCTGCTGGCAGCTCTTGCTGGTGCTCGGCTTCGTCCTCCAGGGCTGGAACCTGCGCTCGGATATCCTGCGCCGCTGGTCGCGGCGCCTGTTCCCGGCGGGCGTCGCCATCGTTCTTCTCGGGATCGTGCTGGCCGTGACGGAGATCCGACCGGATCCGATGCTGGTTCCGGAGCCGCGCCTGCTGTTCACCTTCGAGAAGACATACCTGACGCCGGCGCGACTGGTTCATTTTCTGGGGGTATTGTTAGCCTTTGCGCCGCTTTACGCAGTGCTGGCCCCCCGAATCGGCCGCGTCGTCGGTTATCTGACTCAGATGGGCCGGAATTCGCTGGCTGTTTTCTCGATGGGCTCGATCCTGAGCCTGATCGGGCAGCTCGTGCGTTTCCAGACCGGCGGCGGCGTGCTGATCGATATGCTGGTCGCCGGCTCGGGCCTCGTCGGGCTGGGGTTTACGGCATGGTTCGTCGAATGGCGCAGCCGCAGCAGATCGTCACGACCGCGCCCATGATAACGGGATGCCGTTCCGCGCGGCCGGTCCGGGCCTTCGGGACGCGCGGTGCGGCGCTGCTCGCTTCCGTGCTGACGGCCCTGGCGCTGACCGCGATGGTGCCGGGTGGAACGGCCGCGGCCGAGCAGCCCGGCAATGCCGGCACGGTCGAGCCGAACCTGTCGCAGGAATGCCGGGTCCCGGGCGCGCAGCTCTACACCGTCGCCCAACTCGGCGCCGTGAAGGCGGCGCTGGCCGAGAATCGCCCCCTCAGGATCCTGGCGATCGGCGGCAGCGCCGCCCCCGGGGCGTCGGCCTCCTACCCGGCCAAGCTCGAGGCCGCCCTGGAACTCGCGATGCCGAAGGTCGACGTGACGATCGACCATCGCGGCCTGCCGGGGGAGATCGCCTCGGGGGCCGGGGAGCGTCTCCGCACCATGGTGGCCGAGGCCGAGCCCGATCTCGTGGTCTGGCAGGTCGGCACCCATGACGCCATCGCCCGGGTCGATGCCGACGCCTTCGCCAGCGCCCTCGCCGAGGCCGTCGGGTGGATCCGCTCGCACGGGATCGACGTCGTGCTGGTCGACCCGATCTATACCGCCAGCATGGCGGCCGACGTGGACTACAATCGGATCGTCGAGGCCGTACGGACCGTCGCGAACCAGCAGGGGGTGCCGCTGGTGCGGCGCTACGAGGCGCTGCATTACCTGTCGAGCCGCAACGACAAGGGCGAGGGACACATGCTGGGCCGCCAGTTCCGGCTCAACGACCTCGGCCTGCGCTGCATGGCGGAGCACGTGGCCCTGACGATCGCCACCTCGCTGATGCGGACGGATGCGCCGAAGGAACCCAAGGCCGATCCCGCCGCCCCGCCCTTAACCGAGCCGCAACGCGCTCCGGGTTAGACCCGGCGACCAGAGGTCGGCGTCCCGCCGAGTTCAGGCCCGGCGCGGAGCGCGTAGTGTCAGCCACGGCTCTCCCGGCCAGCGCGTTCCGTCGCCTGTGGTCCCTGCGCAGCGGCTCGCAGCGGGCGGCACTCACGGTCTTCGCGATCCGCGTGGGTTCGGCCGGCTTCGCCTACGGCTCCCAGGTTCTGGCCGCCCGGCTGATGGGCTGGGAGGCCTACGGGATCTTCGCTTCGGTCTGGGTCTGGACCGCGATGCTGGGCCACACCCTGACCCTCGGCCTGTCGCAGGGCGCCTGCCGGTTCGTGCCGGGCGATCAGGCGCAGGGTGCGCTCGACCTCGCACGCGGATACATCCGGGCGGGCGCCCTCGTGACCGGCGGGGCCGCGCTGTCCATCGCCGGCCTCGGCGCGGCCCTCCTGATGCTGGAGCCGGGCCTGTTCGGCCCCGCCTATCGGGCGCCGATCGCAGTGGCGCTCTGCGTGATGCCGCTCTTCGCACTGCAGGACTATCTGGAGGGCGTGGCCCGCAGCCAGAACTGGGTGGGGCTCGCCATCGCGCCGCCCTACCTCCTGCGCCAGACCCTGATGATGGCCGGCATGGTCGCGGCGATCCTGCTCGGGGCGCCCCCGCGCGCCGAGGTCGCGATGGCCTGCATGCTGCTCGCTGCCACCGCCGCGACCGCCCTCCAAGCCGCCCTGCTCGCCGCGCGGCTCCGGAGGGATCTGCCGGCCGGCCCCCACCGATACCGGTGGCGGACCTGGCTCGGGACGAGCCTGCCGATCGCCGCCATCGACCTCGCCAATGCCGGCTTCACCTTCGTCGACGTGATCGTCTTGGGCGCCTTGGTGAGCCCGGCCGAGGTCGGTCTCTATTTCGCGGCGACGCGGATCCAGCAATTCGTCGCGTTCGTGCACTACGCCGTCAGCGCGGCCACGCTTCAGCGCTACAGCGCTGCGCAGGCGCAGGCCAACCGCTTCCTGCTCGCCGAACTCGTCCGGCGCCAGGGTCGCGTCACGGCGGCCGCGACGCTCGTGGTCGGCGGCGCGATCCTGGCCGTCAGCCCGCTGCTGCTTGCGATGTTCGGCCCGGGACTGGGCACCAGCGTGCCGATCCTGTGCATCCTGATCGCCGGCAGCGTCGGGGCGAGCCTGTTCGGGCCGGGAGAGGATCTGCTGACCATGCTGGGCGGCGAGCGGCTCTGCGCCGGCATCACCGCGGGGAGCCTCGTCGCCGCCGCGGGCCTGTGCCTCGCCCTGGTCCCGGCCTTCGGCACGCTCGGCGCGGCCGTGGCCGTGGCCGTGGTCACCGTCGCCCGTGCCGGCCTCCTGGCCAGGGCCGCCGGTCGGATCCACGGGCTTTCGACACCCGTCTGGGTCACGGGGTTCGCCCGATGAGCCCGGCCGTCGGCGCCGCGTTCGATCGCGCGACGGCGCTCGCCGCTGCGCCGGACCCCGACGACTGGGACGCTCTGGTCGCGGCGAGCGCCGCGCCGCACCCGCATTTCTCCCGTCACGTCATGGACGCGCACAGGACCGCCGGCCTGCTTCCGGGCAACCTGCGCTACGTCACCGTCTACCGGGAGGATCGCCTCGTCGCGCTCCTGCCCTGCGTGCCGGGGCGCGACCTCTCCGGCCTCGGCGGCCGGATCCTGCGGCCGTTCCTCTCGCCCTTCGTGACGGCCACCTCCCCCCTCGTCGCCGACGGCCCGGACCGGGCCGCGCACGCGCAGGCGCTGGTGGTCGCGATGGAGCTGGCCTCCGGCGGCCGTGCCTGGCGCTGGCCGCTGCTGCCGACCGGGGAGGGCGCCGTTCCCGAAATGCTGGCCGCGATGCGCCAGCGCGGCTGGGCGATCGGCACGGTGGCGGAGTTCGAGCGCCCGGTCATGGACCGTCGCGCCGATCACGCGGCGTTCCTGACCGACCATCCGAACCGGAGTCGCTTCAAGGATCTCCGCCGCCGCGCCCGGCGCCTCGCGGAGACCGGAGCCGTCGCCTGTGCGAGCGCCACGGACGGAGCGGACCTCGCCCGCCTCGTCGCGGCCTTCCTCGATCTGGAACGCGAAGGCTGGAAGGGCGAGGCCGGCACCGCCATGGCCTGCAGGCCGGAGCATGCCGCCTTCGCCCGCGCCCTCTTCACCGCCGCACCGGGTCCGGTCGGCGTGCGGGCGGACGCGCTGACCCTCGACGGGCGGCCCATCGCGGTCAGCTTGGCCCTGGTCAACGGCGGCACCGCGACCCTGTTGAAGACCGCCTACGACGAGGGGCTCCGCAGCCACGCCCCCGGCCTTCTGCTGGAGGCAGAGATCGTCCGCGCCTGCCACGAGACCGCATTCGCCGACCGGCTCGATTCTGCCACCCTGGAGGGGTCGGCTCTGGAGAGCCTGTACCGCGACCGGATTCAGGTGGCCGAGATCATCGCCGTCCCACCGGGCAGTCACGCGCTCGCCCTGGAGCGGCGCATCCGCCTCGCGCGGTTCGAGCGGGAGGCGCGGGCTGTCGCGAAGCGGGCCTTGCGGCGGCGCTAGATCGGACCGGCGCGGGACGGCGCACTGCAGAACCCGCCGACACGACGATCAACGGCGCCGGTACGGTCCCTCGCCCTGCGCGCGTTCATAGACATCGTGCCCCGTCCGGGCGCGGTAGGCGCGTCCGGCGATCGCGCCGGGGGTCGGCGGGGTGCCCGGCTGCGCGAAGCTGGTCTCCGGCCGATAGGCCGGCCCCCAACCGATCGCCTCGTCGCCCGCGGGGTCCTTGCCGGGAAAGCCGGTGACATAGCCTGTGCTCTGCGCGGCGGCCGGCGCGGCAGTGAGTGCGAGCAGGGGCGCGAGGCACCACTGAAGCCTTGTACGGGATGGCATCGGACGTATTCTCCGCAACGGGTCCATCGGAAAGCCCTTCGCGGGAACCAACACCGGACCAAGACGCGGGTTTGCCGGCATGCGCGCATGTCGCAGGGCAGACGGTTTCAGAGCCAAGCGGGAGCCGTCCTGCGCGGGCGGACATCGCGAAGGGGCGCGATATGGAAGACTGGAAAGCGGGGTTCAGGGCCGAATTGCGGGCCATCGCGATCGCCACCGGCGATGCCGCCTCGGCGCAGCTGCCGGATCTGCTGCGGCGCCTGCAACGGCATCAGGCCGGCCTTGGCGGCCATCCGGTCCTGACCCTCTATCGTCGCTGGCGCATCCGTCGCCTCGCGCGGGCCGTTGCGGACGCGCGCTGGCACGCGGAACAGGGACGTCTCGCGCGCCGCGGCGGGCTCGACGTCCGGCCCTAGTGCTCAGACGCCGTCACGTCGTTTCCGGGCCTGAGACCTGGGTTGTTATCGAGTATCACTCGTCCAGACTGCGCTGACGCTCTCGTTTGCAGCGATGCCCGAGGCGGGTCCGGTCAGGCGGCGGCGTATCGGCCGATCGTCCCGCGGCGCGCCTGTGGCGTCTCTCGTGCGGTCCTCCCCGGAAGCCCGGCCGCGACGTGGCGCGCGGACGCGTCCAAGCGGTCGTCCAAGGCGGCCGGCAGACGCACGAGTACGATGGTGCCCACCGCCTCCTCGGAGCGGATGCGGAGCGAACCGCCGTGCAACTCGACCATCGAGCGGGTGATAGCGAGGCCGAGTCCCGAACCCTTGTGGCTCCGGGTCATCTGCGTCTCGACCTGCGTGAAGGGCCGGCCGAGCCGAGCAAGGTCGGAGCGCGGGATGCCGATGCCATTGTCCTCGATGAACAGGTGGGTGCTGGCGCCTGCGCGCCGCGCGCGCACCGCGACGCGCCCTCCGGCCGGGGTAAACTTCACGGCGTTCTGCATGAGGTTGGCGAGGATCTGCCGGATCGCATGCGGATCGGCCAGGAGATCGAGGTCGGGCGCCACGTCGATGCTGACGGTGATCGCCTTCTCGCGGGCGGCCGCCTCGACCGGGGCGAGGGCGGCCGAGACGGCGGCCTCTGCCGAGATCGCCTTGGGGCTCAGCCGCACCCGGCGCGCGTCGAGCCGGGCCATGTCGAGGATGTCGTCGATCATGGACAGGAGGTGCGAGCCGCTCTCGCGGATGTCGCGGCAATATTCGGTGTAACGCGGGGTGCCGAGGGGGCCGAGCACGGCGTTCTCCATCACGTCAGCGAAGCCGATGATGGCGTTGAGCGGCGTGCGCAGCTCGTGGCTCATGTTGGCGAGGAACTCGGCCTTGGCCTGGTTCGCGGCCTCTGCGGCGGCCTTCTGGTCGAGGTAGCGCTCGGCGAGGTCTGCGAGCTGCTGGGTCTGGAGTTCGAGGGTCCGGCGGGACCGCTTGAGGTCCTTCACGGTCTCGATCAGCTCGCGCTCGGAGGCGAGGAGCTGCTCCTGGTTGCGCTTCAGGCTGGTGATGTCGGTGCCGACGGAGACGTAGCCCCCGTCCTTCGTCCGTCGCTCGCTGATCTGCAGCCAGCGGCCATCGGTGAGTTCGGCCTCGAAGGTCCGGGCCGCCATGCCGGTCATCGCCATGCCGGCCTCGGGCGATTCCCGCCGGACCTGCGGCAGGACCCCACGGCCCATCACGTCGGTGTAGCTCCGCCCGGACTGGGCGTCCTCCGGGCTGAGGGCGTGGAGGTGGCGGAATTTCGAATTGCACAGGACCAGCCGGTTGCCGGTATCCCAGAGCACGAAGGCCTCCGAGATCGCCTCGACGGCGTCGCGCAGGCGCATGTCGGCTGCCGCGTTGGTCTCCTCCAGGGCGCGCTGTTCGCTGATGTCGGTGGCGATGCCAACGAGATGGCGGCCGCCATCGGCCGCGTCGGCCACGACCTCGGCCCGGGCGCGCAGCCAGACATAGGCCCCGTCGGCGCCACGCATCCGGAAGGCGTGGTCGATGACGGTCTGGTTGGCGGCGAGCCCCCGGGCGAGGCTGTAGAGGTCCCCGTCATCGGGGTGGACCAGGCCGTTGACGTCCCCGAAAGAGAGGTACTCGTGCTGCCGACGGTAGCCGAGCAGGGTGTACATCGAATCGGACCAGTAGATCCGGCCCCGGGCGATGTCCCAGTCCCACAGGCCGCAGGCGCCGCGGCGCAGGGCCGTCTCCAGGCGTCCGCGGATCTGCTCGCGGGCACGGTCGGCCCGGGCGGCCTGCCGGGTCTGCAGGCCGTAGGCGAGGCCGACGCCGATGATGACGAGGCTCGCGGCGGCGATCAGGACGATCTGGTCACGGGTGCGGGCGCTCCATCCGCGCAGCAGCGGCTCGACGGGCTGGAGCACCGCCACCTGTCCTGCGCCGCCCGGCAGGCTGTGCATGGCGGCGAGCACGCTCTCACCGCCCGGGAGTTCGAGGGCCATGGCGCCGGCGCGCTCCCCGAGGCCGGAGAGCGGCTCGCCCTCGCCGAGCACCTCGGCGAGGGTCGTCCGATCATCGGGCAGAGGCGGATGGGACGCGACGATGCGGGTGTCGGGGCGCACGAGCAGCAGGCGCCGGCCCGGATGGCGCTCGCTCTCCGGCATCAATGCGCGCAGGTCCGCCGCCACACTGCCGGGCGGAGCCACCACCCGGGCCGCCAGACGCGCGAAGCCTTCGACCTCGGCCCGGGCACCCGCCAGGATCTCGGCGCGCTGACCCTGGATGTGGAGCGCGGCGAGACCGACCAGGCAGGCCAGGAACACCGCGAGGGTCCCTGGAACCGCATAGCGCAGCCAACGCTCGGCTTGGCCGAGCCGCGGATCCCGAGCCCGCATCGGCCAGGAGATCGTGAGACTCGATTCCGCACGCGCGGAGAAGGAAGCGGAAGCCGCCTCCGGCATGGCCGAACCTCACCCTTGGGAACTGTGACCCGGTCGGGGCGCCCGGCCCCCGAAGGCCCCCCCGAATCTGTGTGAATACAATCACCTCGCACACCGGTTTGTCCACGGATTTTTTACCATACGGGCTTGACGCAGGCTTGGTGTGACCCGTCCGCCCGGGAATCAATTTCTACCGCAGGTTCAAACCCTTAGCCGCCTCCGAGCGTGCGGGCGACGATGTCGGCCGTGTCCCGGGAGAGGCCCGGGATCGCCTTGATCCCATTCAGCATTTCCACGGCTTTGGCACTGCGAAATTTTTCCAGCCTGCGCCACGATCCGAAGGCTGTCAGGAGCCTTGCGGCAACCTGTGGGTTGGTCGAATCGAGTGCCGCGACCGTCTCGGCGACCCGGGCGAAGCCCGCCCCGTCCTGGCGGGCGAACTGGGTCGGGTTGCCGAACGCGAAGCTGCCGATCAGGGCTCGCACCCGATTCGGATTGGTCATGGTGAAGGCCGGATGGCCCTGGAGCCCTGCGATCCGGTCGAGGGTGCCGTCCTCCGGGATCTGCGCCTGGATGGCGAACCACTTGTCGAGGACGAGCGGTTCGTCGGCATAGCGGGCGGCGAATTCCGCCAACGCGGCCTCGCGGGTTTCCCCGGGGATCAGCGCCAGGGTCCCGAGGGCGGCGAGCCGGTCGGTCATGTTGGTGGCCTCGGCCAGGCGCTCCGTGGCGCGCGCGGCACCGGACTGGGGATCGCCCGCCGCGATCAGGTCGAGGGCGGCGTTGCGAAGCGACCGGCGCCCCGCAGATGCGGCGTCTGGGCTATAAGCCGCCCCCGCGACCGGCTCGAGCGCCCCGTCGATCCCCTCGAGCCGCGGTCGCAGGATCTGGCCGAGCCGCGACCGCAGGTCGGACCTTGCCCGGTGAATCGCGTCGGGGTCGACGTCGGCGGGCACGGCGTCGGCCGCCTCGCCCTCGCTCGGCACGGCCAGGACCGAGGCCGCGAAGGCCGGGTCAGCCAGGGCCTCGCCGTCGAGGAAACGGCCGAGTGCCGCCGCGAAAGCCTCGGTCCGGTCGGCGTCGGGTTCGAGGATCAGCCGCAGCGCCACGTCCTGCGCCGCCTGCCAGCGGTTGAACGGGTCGCCGTCAAGCGCGAGGAGGCGCATGCGCTGCGCGTCGGTGAGGGCGAGATCGAGCTTCACCGGCGCGGAGAAGTCGCGCAGGAGCGAGGGCACCGGCTCCTCGGCGACGGCCTCGAACACGATCTCGGCCTCGGGCCGTTCGAGCACGTAGATGCCGTCCCGAACGTCCCGGCAGGTCGCACCGGTCAGCGGCCCGGACAACCCCACGAGGCCGAGGGCGACCGGAATCACCAGGGGCGGTCCGTCCTGTCCTGCGGCGTCGGGCAAAGTCTGGGCGAACCGGAGGGTGTAGCGCGCGGCCGTCGGATCGAAGGCGGCCGTGACCGCGAGGCGAGGCGTCCCGGGGCGCTCGTACCAGCGGGCGAAGTCGCCCAGGTCGCGCCCGGTCACCGCCGCGAAGGACGCGAGGAAATCCTCGACGGTGGCGGCGCGCCCGTCATTGTCGGCGAAGTAGCGGTCCATCCCGGCCCGGAACGCCGCCGGGCCGATCAGTGTCCGCAGCATGCGGACGATCTCGGCGCCCTTGTCGTAGACGGTCGCCGTGTAGAAGTTGTTGATCTCCGCATAGGCCCGCGGCCGAACCGGGTGGCGCAGCGGACCGGCATCCTCCGGGAACTGGCGCGCCCGCAGGCCGCGCACCTCGGCGATCCGGTGCACCGGGCGGGACCGCATGTCGGAGGAGAATTCCTGGTCGCGGAAGACCGTGAGACCCTCCTTCAGGCAGAGCTGGAACCAGTCCCGGCAGGTGACCCGGTTGCCCGACCAGTTGTGGAAATACTCGTGGGCGATGATCGCCTCGATCGCCGCGTAGTCGCCGTCGGTCGCCGTCTCGGGGCTGGCCAGGACGTATTTATCGTTGAAGATATTGAGGCCCTTGTTCTCCATCGCGCCCATGTTGAAATCGGACACGGCGACGACGTTGAACACGTCCAGGTCGTAGGCGCGGCCGAACGCGGTCTCGTCCCAGGCCATGGAGCGGATGACGGCGTCGAGGGCGTAGCCTGCGCGATCCTCCTTGCCGGGCTCGACGTAGACCGCGCAGGTGACGGACCGCCCCTCCATCGTGGTGAAGGCGGTCTCGACCTTCCCGAGCCGGCCACCGACGAGGGCGAACAGGTAGGCGGGCTTCGGGTGCGGATCGTGCCAGACGGCGAAGTGCCGGCCGGGTCCGGCATCGCCGGTCGCGACGCAGTTGCCGTTGCCGAGCAGCACGGGGGCCTCCGCCCGGTCCGCCTCGATGCGGGTGGTATAGACCGCCATCACATCGGGGCGGTCGAGGAAATAGGTGATCCGCCGGAAGCCGTCGGCCTCGCACTGCGTGCAGTAGACCCCGCTCGACCTGTAGAGGCCCATCAGCTTGGTATTGGCGGTCGGATCCACCTCGGTGACGAGACGGAGCACGAAGGGGCGCCGCGGTGGGTCGTGCAGCGTCAGCCCCGCCGGACCCGCCGCGTAGGCATCGGGCGCGAGGGGCGCGCCGTCGAGGGCCGCCGAGACAAGCCGCAGGTCGTCGCCGTCGAGGACCAGGGGCGCATCGGCTAGACCCTCCGGGTTGGGACGAAGCGTCAGCGTGGCGTCGATGCGGGTCCCATGCGGGTCGAGACGGATGTCGAGATCGACGCGATCGATCAGATAGTCGCTCGGCCGGTATTCCTCGAGGCGGATCAGCGGCGGCGTCTCGGTGCGCATTCGGCTCACTCCGGGTTCGGGATGGACCCGTTCTGGTCCCTCGGCGCGCGCGGCGCAACGCGCGCGGCGCCTCCGGGGCGGCGACCCGTGCAACCGTCGTGCGCGTCCGATGCGCCCACGCTCGGGCTTGCTTCGCGACGCGGCGGGTCGCCATCCCGCTGAGGGCGGCCGTCTCACCGGGACGCCGCATGTCACCGCCGGCCCGAGACCTCCAAGCTGGCACGGTCAACTATCTCGACAGCGCCCCGACGGAGCTCGATCAGACCCGCCTCGGCCCATTGCCCCAGAATGCGGCTCACGACCTCGCGAACGCTGCCGATGTCGTCTGCGCGCTTCTGATGGGTGACGGCTGCGACGCCGTGCGGATCGGTCTCGGCGAGCAGGCGTTGCGCGAGGCGCTGCTTCAGCGGTGCGAACGCGACTTCGTCGATCAGCGTGAACAGGACGGACACCAGGCGCGTGTCGTCGTCCATGACGACGCAGCGGAAGATGCGCGTGCGTCCCTCCCGGTACATCGGGTCGTTGGTGCACGCGCCGTCCAGTTCGCAGGTGGTCGCCCACGCCTCCAGCATCGGGATGTGAACGGTTCCCCGGGCGATCTGAGGAGCGCCGGGCTCAGCCCTTGGAAAAGCGGAAACCGGTCGATCCAGCGCTCGACTTCCTGGGCATCCGTCATGGCTGGCGTCGTCCCCGACCATGACGACGGGCTGATCGTCCGGCGCGCGTTGCGTTTTTCACCGGCCGTGCCGGACTTGTGCGGATGCTGCGCCGGAGCGCGTGCCCGCTGTCGCCCGGGAAGTCGGCCCGCGCCGAACCGCTGTCGGGCATGAACAGGGTATCGTGGATGAAGGCGGCGTCGCCGACCCGGTAGGCGATGGAGGCTAGGGTGTGGCCCACCGCGTAGCCTTCCCGCTCGATATGGGCGAGCAGGGCGTCGCGCCGGAGCGGGCTGAGCCTGCAGCTGCGCGACCGGCCAGGGCTTGAGGCGGAGATCCTTCGTTTCTGATGCGGTCAGCCGAGGTCCGGACAGACGTTGTCCTTGTGGCAGCCGTAGCCAGCACGCCTGCCAAACGGTTCCATTCGGGAGCCTGAAGCGATGCGGCTGCTTGTATATGGCCTACTCGCCGCCCAATCGAACGCTAGCTACCGCGGCGATCACCCAGCGGCCGCAGCCGGACGCCCGGCAAGCAAGTTCGTGTCAGTGTCTTGCCAGAACCGACAAAAATTTACTGATGACAATGGGATAGCGCCATTATGGAATTTCTGCACACCATGGTCCGGGTCGCCGATCTCGACCGCGCCCTGGCCTTCTACGTCGACACGTTCGGACTGAAGGAGGTCCGCCGGGTCGAGAACGAGAAGGGCCGCTTCACTCTCGTGTTCCTGGCCGCGCCCGGCGACGTCGAACGCGCGACGGCGACGAAATCGCCCCTCGTCGAACTCACCTACAACTGGGACCCCGAGACCTACGGGGGCGGCCGCAACTTCGGCCATCTCGCCTATCAGGTGGACGACATCTACGCCTTCTGCACGCGCCTGCAGGAGAAGGGCGTCACCATCAACCGGCCACCGCGCGACGGCTACATGGCCTTCGTGAAGTCACCGGACGGGATCTCCATCGAGATCCTGCAGAAGGGCGGCGCCAAGGAGCCGCAGGAGCCGTGGACCTCCATGGAGAACACCGGCACCTGGTAGCGGGTCCGCGCCCTTGACCCGGACGGCCCGGCGGGCGCATCTGCCCGCGGATCAGCCGGCCGGGCGGCCGCTCCGGACGCGTCAGCGTCCGGGGAGGAAAGTCCGGGCTCCATGGAGAGACGGTGCCGGATAACGTCCGGCGGGGGCGACCCCAGGGACAGTGCCACAGAAAGCAGACCGCCCCGGATGCGTCCGGGGTCAGGGTGAAAGGGTGCGGTAAGAGCGCACCGCGGACGCGGCAACGCGGACGGCACGGCAAACCCCACCGGGAGCAAGACCGAATAGGGGCGGCGCGCCCTTCGCGAGAGGGGCAGGCCGGCTCTCCAGGCCAGTCGTCCGGGTTGGTTGCTCGAGGCGGTCGGCAACGACCGTCCCAGAGGAATGGCCGCCACGTCGGCGCGCATGCGCGCCGGCCCTACAGAACCCGGCTTATAGGCCGGCTGATCCACCACCCGATAAGCCTATCCCGGTCAAAGCCTTAGCGGCCCCGCGCCAAGCGTGCGGAGTCGCGCGACCGCCTGAAGATTCCGGCGCGGCAAAAACCTTCGGTTAACCTTGCCGGGGTCAGATCGGTCCGCGCGGCAGCGCCACGCTCGTGCGTTGACGATCCTCCGAGGCCCATGATACCCGGCATCCTCCCGTCAACGGCGTGTATCGGATCGCCGGGCGCACCCTGCCTCAGTGCAGGTTCCGTCCGTGCGCGGCGTGTTGCGCGCTCCGCATCCGGTGCCGTTCCCGTCACGCGCGCCGCGCTCGCGCGGTCCGGCACAGGGCACCATGAGACGCACGAGCCGCATCCGCGACCGGATTTCCGGGGCGCGCCGACACTCCGCCCGCCATCCCGAGCGGCGCCGCACCGCCTCGGCGAGGCGTCCATGATCCGGCGTCGTCCATCACCCGAGCGCGCGACCCGGCACGGGAACGCCCCCGAAGCGCCCGCCCAGCCGCATCTGCCCGTCCTCCTGGAGGAGGTCGTCGCCGCGCTGGACACCGCCGGCGGTGTCGCGGTCGACGGCACCTTCGGCGCCGGCGGCTACACGCGCGCCTTGCTGGCGGCGGACCCGGCCCTGCAGGTGGTGGCGATCGACCGCGACCCCACGGCGATCGCGGCCGGTCAGAGGCTGGTCGCGGAGGCCGGAGGACGCCTGCATCTGCTGGCCGGCCGGTTCGGCGACCTCGACACCCTCCTGGCAGACGCGGGCATCGGGCAGGTCGACCGGGTGGTCCTCGATATCGGCGTCTCGTCGATGCAGCTCGACGCGCCGGAGCGCGGCTTCTCGTTCCGCAACGACGGCCCCCTCGACATGCGCATGGGCAACGCCGGCCCGAGCGCTTCGGACCTCGTGAACGAGGCCGACGAGACCGTGCTTGCCGACATCATCTACCATTACGGCGAGGAGCGGCGCTCGCGCGCGGTGGCGCGGACCATCCTGGAAGCCCGCCGCCGCGGACGGATCGAGACCACCGCGCAGCTCGCCGAGCTGGTGGCCGGCGTGGTGCGGGTGGAGCCCGGCAGCCACATCCATCCGGCGACGCGGACCTTCCAGGGCCTGCGCATCGCCGTGAACGACGAACTCGGCGAACTGGTCCGCGCCCTCCACGCGGCCGAGCGTGCGCTCAGGCCCGGCGGCCGGCTCGCGGTGGTGACGTTCCACTCCCTCGAGGATCGGATCGTCAAGCAGTTCTTCGCCGCGCGAAGCGGCCGCTCCGCGCAGGGCTCACGCCATCTGCCCGGGGGTCCGGTCGAGACCGTCCGAAGCTTCCGTCTCGTGACGAAGGGTCCGGTCCTGCCGGGCGACGCCGAGACCGCCCGCAACCCGCGCGCGCGGTCGGCCAAGCTCCGGGCCGCCGAGCGCACCGAATCCGACGTCCCGGAGCCGCTGGCGGCGCTGACCGCCCTGGCGAGCCTGCCGGATACCGCCCGCGGGGGCCATCGCCGATGATCCGCCTGCTCAATCTCCTGGCCGTGGCCGGCCTCGTCGCGTCGGCGATCTACGCCTACTCGATCAAGTACGACACGCTCTACCAGGGCGGCCAGGTGTCGAAGCTCCAGACGGCCCTGCACAAGGAGCGGCAGGCCATCGCCGTGCTCCGGGCCGAGTGGCAGCTGCTCACCCGGCCCGATCGCCTCCAGGCGGCCGTGGACAAGCACCTCGCCCTGGAGCCGATCGGCACCAGCCACCTCGCGCGTCTCTCCGACCTGCCCGCCCGGCCGGAGCGCGGCGACGAGATCGGCCGCCTGCTCGCCGCCACGGCGACGCCCAAGGACAAGGGCGCGATCGAGCCGCGCACCACCGGCTCGATCACCCGCACCGTGACCACGACCCGCACCCCGACGACGGCTTCGAGGTAGTCTCCCGTGTCCGATGACGCCGACCAGACCCTAGACCCGGCGGTCGAGCCCGCCGTCGCCGACCACGAGGCCGCGCTTCTCGAGGCCGCCGCGCTCGCGCATGCCGCGGGCGCGCCGCGTCTCCTCGAGGAGGAGGCCCGCGCGCCGGTGCCCCCTGCCGAGCGCGCCAAGGCGTTCCTGCGCAGCATGTTCCGGCTGGCCATCGAGCGCTCGCACATGCGGGTCGCGCTGGTCGGCCTCGTCTTCGTGGGCGTCTTCGGGACGATCTCCGCCAAGCTCCTGATGATGGCGATCTTCGGGGAGCCGCCCAGCCAGGAGCACCGGGTCGCGGCCGCGTCCTCGACCGCCTTCCGGCCCGACATCGTCGACCGCAACGGCGAGATCCTGGCCACCGACATCCGCACGGTCTCGGTCTTCGCCGAGCCCGGCAACATCTACGACAAGGACGAGGCGGTGGAGCTGCTCACCGCGGTCCTGCCGGAACTCAACGCTTCCGAGCTGCGCGCCAAGCTCACCCAGCGCAAGGACAAGAAGGGCGCGGGTTTCGTCTGGGTGAAGCGCGAGCTGACCCCGAAGCAGCAGGCCGAGGTCCATCGGCTCGGCATCCCCGGCATCGGCTTCCTGCCCGACCACAAGCGGGTCTATCCGAACGGCGTCGCCGCCGCCCACATCCTGGGCGCGACGAACCTCGACGGTGTCGGCATCGCCGGCATGGAGAAGTACATCGATTCCACCGGCCTTCAGGCGCTCAACAGCTTCGGGCTGATCAACAAGCAGGCCGACCTGAAGCCCGTGCAGTTGTCCCTCGACCTGCGCGCGCAATTCGCCGTGCGCGACGAGCTGGCCTGGGGCATCGATCACTTCAAGGCCAAGGCCGGCGCCTCGATGATCCTCGACGTGAAGACCGGCGAGGTCATCGCCCTGGTCTCCATGCCGGATTTCGACCCGAACGATCCGAAGGACGCGCTGTCGCCCGACCGCATCAACCGCATGAATGTCGGCGTCTACGAGATGGGCTCGACCTTCAAGGCGATGACGCTGGCCATGGCGCTCGATTCCGGCAAGTACAACGTCAACTCGACCTTCGACACCCGCGGCGGCGTGCTGAACTGGGGCCGGCAGAAGATCCACGAGTACCACGGCACCAACCGGGTCATCACCATGCCGGAGGTGTTCACGCATTCGTCGAACATCGGCTCGGCCAAGATGGCGTTGGGCGTGGGCGTGCCCGGCCACAAGGCCTTCCTGAAGAAGATGGGCCTGCTCGACCGGCTGCGCACCGAGCTTCCGGAGAGCGCGGCGCCAATCGTCCCGTCCCGCTGGACCGAGATCAACACCATCACCATCGCGTTCGGACACGGCATCGCGGTGGCGCCGATCCAGGCGGCGATGGCGGTGGCGGCCATCGCCAACGGCGGCGACCTGATCACTCCGACCTTCCTGAAGGCCAATCCCGACGACAAGGCCCGCAGCACGCATGTCCTGTCGGCCCAGACCTCCGAGGCAATGCGGTACATCATGCGCCTCAACGCCTCCGAGGGCTCGGCCAAGAAGGCGGCGATCCCGTACTACTTCGTCGGCGGCAAGACCGGCACGGCCGAGAAGGTGATCGGCGGCCGCTACATTCACAACCGCCTGTTCACGACCTTCATGGCGGCGGCGCCGATGAACGACCCGAAGTACCTGTTCGTCACGATCATGGACGAGCCGCAGGGCCTGCCCGAATCCGGCGGCTACGCCACGGCGGCCTGGAATTCCGGCGTGGTCACCGGCAAGGTGATTGAGCGCGTGGCGCCGATCCTGGGCCTGCCGCCGCAATTCGAGCCGCCGGTGAGGCCGTTCCCGCAGATGGTCAAGCTCAACGCCTACCACATCAACCAGCTCGGCGGCCCGTGATGGTGGCGGCATGAGCATGCGGCTCGCCGACCTCTTCCCCGAGGCCCCCGGCCCGGCCGGGGACCTGACGGTCTCGGACCTGACGGCCGACAGCCGCCAGGTCGCCACCGGCACCGTGTTCGTGGCCGTGCCGGGCACCAAGGCGGACGGGCGCCGCTTCGCCGCCCAGGCGGCCCAGCGCGGCGCCGCCGCGGTGGCCGGGGAGGGGACGCGGCCCGCCGACCTGCCCGACGCGGTCGCCT
>NZ_JBFUGA010000069.1:0-30786 GCF_056403155.1 Methylobacterium sp. P3_A11 | reverse complement strand
CGCGGCGGCCTCGGCCAGGGCGCGTTCCGCGGCCGGGCTGAGCGCGCGGGGCGGGGCCGCGCCGTCGCCGGCCTCCGGTCCGTTCGGGTTCTGTCTGTGCGGGTCTTGTGCGGTCGGGTCTTGCATCGCGCGCGCTCGGGTGTGAGGGCATGGGTCCGAGAGACGTCGGATCTGGAGCAGAAGTGGCATCGGGGGACACAGGCCGCAACATGCGGGACGGAGCTACACCGGCCGGGACCGGTCCGGACGCGGCGGGGCTCGGCGCGCGGAGCGCGGCGATGCAGGCCGTCGCGGCCCTGATCGGCCAGGATCGCCCCCCTGCCCTCGACGACGCCCTCGCCCAGGCGATCCGGGCCGAGGCGCTGGCGCCGGCGGATGCCGGGCTGGCCCGGGCGATCGCGGTGGCGACCTTCCGGCGCTACGGGCAGATCCGCGCCGTCCTCGGCCAGCGGCTGGAGCGCGGGCTCCCCGCGGCCAAGCCGCAGCTCACGGCGCTCCTCGCCACCGCGACCGCCCAGATCCTCGACCTCGCCGTCCCGGACCATGCCGCCGTCGACCTCGCCGTGCGGCTGGCCAAGGCGGACACCCGCACCGCGCACCTCGCCGGGCTCGTCAACGCCGTGCTGCGCCGGATCGCCCGGGAGCGCGACGCGATCCTCGCCGAGGGCACCGATGCCCTGGCGGTCAACACCCCGGACTGGCTCGCCCGCCGCTGGGTCGCCGCCTACGGGCCGGAGCGGGCGGCGGCGATCGCCCGCGCCCATCTCGCGGGGGCGGCCATCGACCTGACCCCGCGGGGCGACGCCGCGGATTGCGCCGCCCGGCTCGGCGCGGTCCTGCTCCCGACCGGCTCCCTGCGGCTGCCGGAGAACGGGCCGCCGATCCCCGACCTGCCCGGCTTCCAGGAGGGCGCGTGGTGGGTCCAGGATGCCGCCGCCGCGCTCCCGGCGCGGCTGCTGGCGCTGCAGCCCGGCGCCCGGGTGCTCGACCTCTGCGCCGCCCCCGGCGGCAAGACGCTGCAACTCGCCGCCACCGGCGCCCAGGTCACCGCCGTCGACCGGTCCGCGCCGCGGCTGGAGCGCCTGCGCGAGAACGTCGCGCGGCTCGGGTTCCCGGTCGAGATCGTGGTCGCCGACGCCCTCGCCCTGGAGGCGCAGGACCACGACGCGGTGCTGCTCGACGCGCCGTGCTCGGCCACCGGGACGATCCGCCGCCATCCCGACGTGGCCTGGACCAAGGTGGAGGCCGACATCGCACGGCTCGCCGGGCTCCAGGCCAGGCTCCTCGACCACGCCGCCGGCCTGGTCCGTCCGGGCGGCCTTCTCGTCTATTGCACCTGCTCGCTGGAGCCGGACGAGGGTGAGGCGCAGGTCGCGGCCTTCCTGGCCCGCGAGACTCGGTTCGCGCGGGTGCCGGTCCGGCCCGAGGAGGTCGGCGGCGCCGATGACCTGATCGACGGCAGCGGCAATCTGCGCACCCTGCCGTGCCACCTGCCGGAGGTCCCCGGCGCCCGCGGCGGCCTCGACGGCTTCTTCGCGTGCCGCCTCCGGCGAGTGGGGTGACAGGTCCCTCGGCCGGGCTGCGCGGCCGGGGGCCACGCGCCCGCTCACCGCTCGATCAGCGTGCAGCCCCGCTTGTCCTCGGGCTGCCAGCCGTGGCGTTCCAGCTCCGGGTCGAGATGTTCCTCCACGGGGTATCCGACGCAGAGATAGGCCACGAGCCGCCACGTCTCCGGCAMCGCCAGGATCGCCGAGACCGCGTCGGGCTCCAGGATCGAGACCCAGCCGACGCCGAGCCCGCGTGCCCGGGCGGCGAGCCAGAAGCACTGCACCGCCCCCACCACCGAATAGGCCAGCGTCTCGGGCATGCTGGCCCGTCCGAGGCCGAGGCCGGTCTCGGTGACCGTGTCGCAGAAGGCCGCCAGATGCACTGGCGCCTCGTTCAGGCCGGCGAGCTTGAGGCTCCGGTATCGGGCAGCGCGGTCCGCATCGTAGCCCGCCGCCGCGACGGCGTTGCAGCGGGAGAAGCTTTCGGCGACGGCGGCACGGCGGCCCGGATCCGAGACGCGCACGAAGCGCCAGGGCCGGCTGTTGCCGACCGAGGGCGCCCGGTGGGCCGCCGCCAGGCAGGCGTGCAGGTGCGTCTCGTCCACCGGATCGGTCCGGAAGCGGCGCACGTCGCGGCGCCACGCGAACAGCGCGTCGAGGTTGTGCAGGAAGGCGTCGTCGAAGGCGGGCGCACCCATGATGCCCGTGGCATACCCGCATCCCCGGCTGAACGGGAAACGGAAAAAAGGCCGCCCGGAGGGGCGGCCTGAAGTCTTGGGTCTCGAAACCTCGGAGTGCCGGATCCTGGGATCCCGGACGGCGGCCGATGGCTGGGGAGCTGGGTGTCGGGCGCCGACCGGGCAGAGCCCGGCGAGGTTCGGTCGGTGTTGTCTCTCGGCAACGAGGCCCGGAAAAGGCGCGAATTGGGCCAAACCGTGTTTTTTGTCGCTTGGTCGTGTCTCGTACGACACGGCGCGCGCCGCCCTTGCGGGCCGCTGCGGCGAAGCCCATCATCGGCAGGCGACGCATCAATGCCGGGAGTGACGATGACCGAGAGGACGAGCGCCGGGCCGAGGCCCGACGAGGCGGCGGGGCATGTCATCCCTTTTCCCGCCCGCGCGGCTCCTCCGCAGGTCGCCTTCAACCGGGACGAGCTGCGCACGATCTTCAATCTCTATGGCCGGCAGGTCGCCGCGGGGGAATGGCGCGACTACGCCCTCGATTTCCGTCGCGACAAGGCGGTGTTCTCGATCTACCGCCGCGCCTCCGAAATGCCGCTCTACCGGATCGAGAAGGATCCCCGGCTGGCACGCCGCCAGGGAGCCTACGCGGTCATCGCCGCCAGCGGCCACATCCTGAAGCGCGGCACGGATCTGGCCCGTGTGATCGCCGTCCTTGAGCCGGCGCCCAAGGCGGTCTGAGCGCCGCACGGCGCCCGATTCGGCCCCTCAGGACAGGGACATGCGCCGGACGGTGGCGGCGATCTCGGCCACGGTTTCCGGCGCCAGGGGGCGGATCGGCCGCGGCGGCTCGACCCGGCACAGGCCCATGAGATCGGCCAGCGCGTAGACCACCCGCAGGCTGGAATGGGCTCGGAACAGAGCCCAGAGCGGTTCCAGCGCCGCGTTGAGCGCCCGTGCCCGGTCCGCGTCGCCCGCCTCCACGGCCCGGACCAACGCCAGGCTGGTCCGCGGGAACAGACCGCCCGCCACGCTGAACCACGCTGCGCCGCCCGCGATGAGCGCCTCGGTCACGTTCCAATCGCCGCTGAAGCCGATCGGAAATCCCGCCGGTACAGCCTCCTGCAGAGCGGCCACGCCGGCCGCTGCGCCCGCCGGATCCGGTGCGGCGCATTTGGCCGCCACGATCCAGGGGCGGCGGGCGATCCGGCCGATCAGAGCCGGCGTGAAGCGGAAATGCGTCGTCGCGGGATTGTCGTAGAGGACGAGCGGCAGGCCGCCCTCCTCCGCCACCGCCGCGAAATGCGCCTCGACTTCCGCCTCGGTGAGCGGCGTGTAGGAGACGGGGGCGAGGAGGCCCACATCCGCGCCCGCGGCGCGGGCATCCTGCGCCAAGCGGATCGCCTCGTCGGTGCGCAGCGCGCCGACGCCGACGAGGAGCGGCACCCGGCCTCCAACGGTCTCGGCGGCGATCGCCACCGCGCGCCGACGCTCGTCCCGGCTCAGATACGCGTAGGTCCCCGTGCTGCCGAGCAGGCCGATCGAATCGACGCCGGCGGCCACGAGCGGTTCCAGCAGCCGGCGCAGGGCCTCGGCGTCGATCCGGCCGTCACGGTCGCTCGGGGTGATCGGGAAGGCGGAGAGGCCGGAGATTGCGGGCATGGGCGCGAGCGTAGCGCATCCGGCCCCGAGGGCCAGGCAAAAAGAAACCCCGGCGGTTGCCCCCCGGGGTCTCCTTCGTCCTTCAGTCGCGCTGGCTCAGCGGCGGTCGCCGATCAGGCTCAGCAGGAACTGGAACATGTTGATGAAGTCGAGATAGAGCGTCAGAGCGCCGTTCACCGACATCTTGGCCGCCATCTCGCCGTCGAAGCCGCCGTAGAGATACATCTCCTTGAGCTTCTGCGTGTCGTAGGCGGTCAGCCCCGCGAAGATCAGCACGCCCAGCACCGAGATGGCGAACTGGAGGGCCGACGAAGCGAAGAAGATGTTCACCAGCGACGCGAGGATGATGCCGATCAGGCCCATCATCAGGAACGAGCCCATGCCCGAGAGGCTGCGCCGGGTGGTGTAGCCCCAGAGGCTGAGCGAGCCGAAGGCCGCCGCCGTGATGAAGAACACCTGGACTACGCTACCCCCGGTGAACACCAGGAGGAGCGAGGACATCGAGGCGCCCATCACCGCCGCGAAGGCCCAGAACATGGTCCGCGCGGAGGAGGCCGACATCCGGTCCATGCGCATGGAGAAGACGAAGATGAACGCCAGGGGGGCGAGCATCAGGACCCACTTGAGCGGGCTGAGGTAGAGGGTCTGACCAAACGGGGTCAGGATCGGGCGGGTGCCCTGGTAGGCCGCCACGGAGGCCATGTTTAGACCGAGGGCGACGAGACCCGAGATGCCGAGCCCGACGACCATGTTGTTGTAGACGCCGAGCATGAAGGTGCGCAGGCCCTGGTCGACCTCGACCTGGGTGCCGGCGTAGCCAGTCGGCTGCTGCTGGGCGCCGTACCGGAAGGGGCTGTTCTCGAATGCCATGGGAGTTTCCTTGCGGAGGCTCTCTCAGCGTGGTGTTCGGGCGAGGCCCACGCAGGACCTCTGGCGCCCGACTGGCGCCTCGATGCGGAATATGTTGCGCCCGAACCCGCGACACAAGTCCCCGGCCACGGTTGCGGCGCCTGTTTTCCGTGTCTGGAGGATGTATTTTTGTCCATCCCGCCAGGGATTAAAATGCATTGCCCGGTGCAAGACGGGTTGTTCGACTGGCGGTTGCCGGGCTGCTGCGGTTTCAAACGCTTGGGACGAAGTCTTGACAGCTTCCGAATGCCGCGCCCGAGAGGGCGTCGTCGCCGCGCGCGAGGCCTGCCGATTGGGGCGCTGCCGCGCCCGGGCCGCCAGAAGGGGCGCCCTCGCGACGGTGGGCGTCGCGTCGTCGTCCACGCCGATGCCGGCGTTGTTCACCGGAATGTCCAGGTACCCGCGATGCCGCCCGATCAGCCCGGCGGTTGACGCCGCGCCTCCGCGCGGAGGAATGCGGCACCGGTTCGATTCCCGGCGCGGCGGCGCCGAGCGGCCCGTATCCCGACCTGGACGGTACGGGTTCTGGGGGGCGAGCCGGCCCTGCTCGCCGTCTGGTCGATCTGCTTCAGGCAAACACAATCCTAGATTATAGCGACGTCGCTCTCGGACCGTGGGCCACTTTGCCGGTCAATCGGCAATCGCGTGGGTTCGAATTATAGCAAAAATTTATGAAAATGCAGACTTATAGGTCTAATATTAATCACTATCCTTGATGCCCTGAATCCACGCACGGCCGTCGCGCTCTTTGTTCGGGCGATTTCGGCTGCTAATGCCACGGCGCGCAGGGATTCTTCGTTTCAATGACAATCAAGCTGCGACTCGTCTCGCTCCTGGCCGTCATCGGCTTGCTGCTGCTCGCTGCCGTGGCGCTGGGTAATTTTGCGCTCCACTGGAGTCACGGAAGTCTGAAAACTGTATTTGACGATCGTGTAGTCTGTCTCAGGCAGTTCAGCATGATTCGAGACGCCTATGATGACTTGGTCGACGTCTCGCGCATGGTGCGTGGCAAGCAGATCGAGCCGGCCCGGGCCAGGGACAGGATCGAACGCGATCTCTCCAGCCTGCAGACACAATGGTCGGCCTACCTGGCGACCTTCCTGACCCCGGAAGAGGCGGGTCTCGCCAAGGACATGCAGCAGCGGATCGATCGTAACGGCGTCATCGCGGCCGACATCCTCAAGCGCCTCGCAGGCGGCGCTGCGGATTTCGAGGTCACGCATGCGGACCTGCTGCAGAACATGCGGGACACCAACGCGACCCTCAGCAAGCTGACCGCGCTGCAGGTCCGTGAAGCGGAGGCGGAATTTCAGCGCTCCGAGACGACCGCGAGCTGGTCGCGCCTTGCGTTGCTGTCCGCGCTCGGTCTCGCGGCGCTCAGCATCGCCTATGGCGTCTATACGATCGTCGTGAAGGTCTCCCGCCCGCTGGGCAGCCTCGTCAGCGTGCTCCAGCGCATGGCCCGCGGTGAGATCGACGCGCAGATCACGGAAGCGACCCGCAGCGACGAGATCGGCGCGGTGGGCAAGGCGGTCGAGGGCATCAAGACCATGGTCGCCCGCAAGGCCGCCGAGGAAGCCGACATCAAGCGCCGCGCCGACGAGGCCGCCGCAGCCGAGCGCAAGCGGACCATGATCGAACTCGCCGACGGGTTCGAGCGGGCGGTCGGGGGCATCGTCGGGATGGTGTCGTCCTCCGCCACCGAACTCCAGGCCACCGCCCGGACGATGACCGCCACGGCGACCGAGACGGCGTCGCAATCCACCACCGTGGCCGCCGCCGCGGAGGAGGCCGCCTCGAACGTGCAGACCGTGGCGGCGGCGACCGAGGAGCTGGGTTCCTCCGTGCAGGAGATCGGCCGGCAGGTGTTCGGCTCGGCTCAGCTGGCCCAGTCCGCGGTGAGCCAGGCTGACCAGACCGTGAGCCTAGTCCAGGCGCTGCAGGCCACCTCGGCCCGGATCGGCGACATGGTGGGGATGATCTCGGGCATCGCCGGCCAGACCAACCTGCTGGCGCTCAATGCCACCATCGAGGCGGCGCGGGCCGGCGCCGCCGGCCGGGGCTTTGCGGTGGTCGCTTCGGAAGTGAAGGCCCTCGCCGAGCAGACCGCCAAGGCCACCCAGGAGATCGCCCGGCAGATCGGCGAGGTGCAGGGCGTCACGCAGCAGGCCGTCACCGCCATCGGCGGGATCACCGGCCAGATCCGGGAGATCGACGCCGTCGCCACCAGCATCGCGGCGGCCGTCGAGCAGCAGGGGGCTGCCACGCAGGAGATCGTGCGCAACGTCAGCCAGGCAGCTATGGGCGCGGGTGAGGTGACGAGCAACATCGCCGGCGTGGCGCAGGCCTCGGAGGAGACAGGGGCGGCCGCCAACCAGGTGCTGTCGGCGGCCTCCGAGCTGTCACGCCAGTCCGAGCATCTCGGGGCGGAGGTCGAGCGCTTCCTCGCCACCGTCCGCGCCGCGTAAGCACGGAACGGCGTGGCGGAATCCACGGTCCGACGTGACACGAGATGCCGCGCCTCCCGATCGGGTCGATCGGGAGGCGCTTTTTCTTGGTGACCCCCGAAACAGCCCCGCAGGCGGTCCGCTGCCCCGGCGTGCCCCTCAGATCTGCCGCAGGTACGGCGCGGGCTTCTGACCCAGGATCCGCCACGTCCCGGCGAGGCCGAGCAGGATCGCCAGCGCCACCGCGGCGAGGGCCGCGACCAGCGCCCCCGACAGGTCCAGCCGGAAGTCGAGGTGCATGACCTTGGCGACGATCACCCAGCCGGCGAGGCTCCCGGCCGCGAGGCCGAACAGGGCGGTGGCGAGACCCAGGGCGGCGTACTCGATGGCGTAGGCCGCGAGCAGCCGGGACCGGCTGGCGCCCAGCACCTTGAGCACCACGGCGTCGTAGAGCCGCGCCCGGTGACCGGCCGCG
Organism: Methylobacterium sp. P3_A11; assembly: GCF_056403155.1. NCBI lineage: Bacteria > Pseudomonadati > Pseudomonadota > Alphaproteobacteria > Hyphomicrobiales > Methylobacteriaceae > Methylobacterium > Methylobacterium sp. P3_A11. The sequence continues at coordinate 23,066 of NZ_JBFUGA010000069.1, read as the reverse complement.
ATGGCGCCCGCCAGAACGAACAGGCTCGCCAGGACAGCCACCGCGCTCGCCCCGCGGATGGCCAGGACCAGCCGGCCGACGAGGTCGCCGATGGCGTCGAGGGCATCCTTGACCCGGACGGCGCTCACCGACGGGAAGGCCTTTGCGACATCGCGCAGGATGCGGTTCTCGGCCCCCGCATCCGTGCCGCCCGGCAGCGTCAGCGTGGCGAGGTCGGAATGCGGCGCGCCCCGGAAGGTGCCGGGCGAGAACACCATCACGAAGTTGATGCCGAGGTTGCGCCATTCCACCCGGCGCAGGTTGAAGATCGTCGCGGTGAGGTCGCGGCCGAGCACGTTGACGGTGACGGAGTCGCCGAGCTTGAGGCCGAGCTGACGGGCGAGGTCGGCCTCGAAGGAGACGAGGGGCTTGGCGCCCTGCTCGGCGCTCCACCACGCGCCCTCGGTGAGGCTGGAGCCCTCCGGCACCGTGTCGGCGTAGGTGATGCCCCGGTCGCCGTCGAGCACCCAGGCGGCATCCTCCGGAGGGCGGATCTTGCTCGCCGGCACGCCGTTCAGGGCGACGATCCGGCCGCGCATCATCGGCACGTCCTCGATCTTCCCGTTCGGGGCCGAGCGCGCCAGGAAGTCCCGGAACGCGCCCGCGTCCCGCGACGGGATGTCGAGGAAGAACAGGTTCGGCGCCCGCGCGGGGAGGGTCGCGCTGATCGTGCGGCGGACATTGGCGTCGATCAGGCTCAGGGTGACGAGGAGCGTCACGCCGAGGCCGAGCGACAGGACGATGGCGGGGGTCAGCGCCCCGGGCCGGTGGAGGTTGGCAAGCGCCATCCGCGGCGCTGGCCAGCGCGGGTGCGGCAGGCGGCGGGCGAGCGCCATCAGGCCGAGCGCCACCCCGTGCAGCAGGCCGAAGGCGATGGCGGCCGCGGCGATGAAGACCAGCGCCACGCGCCGGTCGAAGGCGGTCGCCACCGACAGGCCGACCAGCGCCGCGAGGCTCGAGGCCAGCCAGATCCGGTACCGCCAGCGCGGGCTGACCCGGGCGGGATCGACCGTGTCGCGGAACAGGCCGGACACCGGCACGTCGTGGGCACGGCCCAGCGGCGTGATCGCGAAGGCGAAGGCGGTGATCAGTCCGTAGGCGGCGGCGAGGGCCAGCTCACCCGGGGCAAGCGTCGGGTTCAGCGGCAGCGGCAGGTCGGCCGAAAACAGCGCGTCCAGGACGAAGGGCAGGCTCGCGCCGACGACGAGGCCGATCAGGGTGCCGAGACCGGCGATCAGCATCACCTGCGTCAGGTAGAGGGCGACCACCTGCGAGCCCGGCGCGCCGACGCTCTTGAGGGTCGCGATCGAGGCCCGCTTGCGCTCCACGAAGGCGTGGACGGCATTGCCGACGCCGACGCCGCCGACGATCAGCGCCGTGAGACCCACCAGGGTCAGGAACTGGGTGAACCGCTCGATGCTCTTGGAAAAGCGCGGGTCGGCGTTGGAGCGCGACCGGATTTCCCAGCCGGCTTCCGGAGTCGCCGCGCGGATGCGCGCCTGGGCGGCGTCGAGATCGGCATCCGGCGCGCCGGGCGGCAGGAGGATCCGGTAGCTCCAGCGGTTGAGGCTGCCCGGCTGGACGAGGCCGGTGGCGCGGAGCGTCGGCTCCGAGATCATCAGCCGCGGCCCGAACCCGATGCCGCCGGCGATCTTGTCGGGCTCCGACACGATGGTGCCCCGGATCGCCACCGTGTGTCCGGCGAGCGCGATCCGGTCGCCGACCTTCACGTCGAGCCGGGTGAGCAGGGCCGGGTCGGCGAGCGCCCCCGGCGCCCCGTCCCGCTCCGCCAGGAGGTCGGCGAGCCGGCCCGGCGGATCGGTGGCGAGGTCGCCTGCCGCCGGATAGGTGGCCGGGTCGACGGCCTTCAGCTCGACGAGGGCCGCATCGCCGCCGCCGGCGACGGCCATGGCGCGCAGGGAGGCGACGACGTCGAGCCGGCCCTCCCGCGCCAGCGCCTGCCGCTCGGCGTCGGTCGCCTCGCGGTTGATCAGGTTGTAGGCGAGGTCGCCCCCGAGGATCCGGCGGCCCTCTCGGCCGAGCCCGTCCGACAGCGAGCGCGAGATCGACGCGACGCCCGCGATGGCCATGACGCCCAGCGCGATGCAGGCGAGGAACACCGCGAAGCCCGAGAGGCCGGCGCGCAGCTCTCGCAACGCGAGGCGCAGGGTGAGCGGGATCCGGCGGGGCGCGGGGTCGGGCCGGGTGAGCGTGCCGTGCATCAGGCCGTCACCGCCTCCTCGATCCGCCCCGAGCGCAGGCGCACGGTGCGGTCGCACAGGCGGGCGAGGCCGTTGTCGTGGGTGACGAGCACCAGCGTCGCACCGCGGTCGCGCTTGAGCCGGAACAGGAGGTCGACGATCTGCCGGCCGGTGGCCTCGTCGAGGTTGCCGGTGGGCTCGTCGGCCACCAGGATCGCCGGATCGGGAGCGACCGCCCGGGCGATAGCGACACGCTGCTGCTCGCCGCCGGAAAGCTGCGCCGGGTAATGATGCAGCCGGTGCCCGAGGCCGACCGCCTCCAGCTCGGCGCGCGCCCGCTCATGGGCACCGGGCCGGTCGGCCAGTTCCAGCGGTAGCGCCACGTTCTCCAGCGCCGTCATGGTCGGCACGAGGTGGAAGGCCTGGAACACGATCCCGATGCGCCGGCCCCGGAACCGGGCCAGGGCGTCCTCGTCGAGGCGGACGAGGTCGGTGTCCTCGATCACGACGCCGCCGGAATCCGGCCGCTCCAGCCCGGCCATGACCATCAGCAGCGTCGACTTGCCAGAGCCCGAGGGGCCGACGAGCCCCACCGCCTCGCCGCGGTCCACGGTGAGCGAGATGCCGCGCAGGATGTGAACCCGGGCTGCGCCGCGGCCGAGGCTGAGATCGATGTCCGAGAGCGCGATCGCGGGCGCGCGCTGCATCTTGCCTTGGCTCACGGGCAGGCCGATCTGTGGGCGATGACGAGCATGGCGCGCGAGGTCCTCGGTTGGCTTCGATCTTGGCTGCACGGGCCGCGGGTGCACCGCGATATGGGTTCCGCATTGGGGCCGCGCCATGACGGCGGCGCCGTGTTCCGGCGCACAGCCCTGTTTGCCGCAGCGCTAACGCTCCTGGTGGTCCCTTTCGTGACGGTGGCGCAGGCCGCTCCGGGCGAACCGGTCAAGCTCGTCGCCCTCGGCGACAGCCTGACCGCCGGCTACCGCCTGCCCAGCGATGCCGCCTTCCCCACCGTGCTGGAGCGGATGCTCAAGGCCAAGGGCGAGGCCGTGACGGTGACCAATGCCGGCGTCTCCGGCGACACCGCGACCGGCGGTCTCGACCGCGTCGACTGGTCGGTGCCGGACGGGACGGCCGGCGTGATCCTCGAACTCGGCGCCAACGACATGCTGCGCGGCACCGACCCGAAGGTGACCGAAGGGGCGCTGTCCGCGATCATCGAGCGGCTGAAGGCCCGGGGCATCCCGGTTCTGCTGGCCGGCATGCAGGCCGCCCCCAATCTCGGGCCGGACTACAAGGCGCGGTTCGACGCGATCTACCCGGACCTCGCCAAGCGCTACGGACTGACCCTCTACCCGTTCTTCCTCGACGGGATCGTCGGCGACCGCGGGCTGCACCTCGACGACATGCTGCACCCGAACCGGCAGGGCGTGGAGACCATCGCGGCGCGCATGCTGCCGACGGTCAACGCGTTCCTCGACCGACTCCGCCAGGGATCCTTACGCTGATGCCGCGCCTGTTCACGGCGCTCGCCGTCCCGCCGGAGGTCGCCGACGCCCTCAAGGCCTACCAGGGCGGCCTGCACGGTGCGCGGTGGATCGAGCCCGGTGATTTCCACGTCACCCTGCGCTTCCTCGGCGACGTCGAGGCGACCGTGGCCGAGGACGTGGTGGAGGCGCTCGCCGAGATGCGGGTTCGCCCGCCCTTGACGGTGACGCTCGACGGCCTCGGCATCTTCGGTGGCGACAAGCCGCGGGCGCTCTACGCCGCGGTGACGGCCGACCCGGCGCTCACCGATCTCCAAGCCGAGCAGGAGCGGCTGGTGCGCCGCGCCGGACTCGAGCCGGAACGGCGGAAGTTCACCCCGCATGTCACCCTGGCCCGCCTGCGCCGCGACGCGACGCCGGAGGCGACGGCGATGTACCTCTCGCAGGCGCCGGTCTTCACGCCGCTGTCGTTCGTCGTTGACCGGGTGACGCTGTTCTCGGCAAAGGACTCGACCGGCGGCGGGCCGTACCTGGCGGAGGCGGGGTTTCCGTTCGCGTGATGCGCCTGGGCTTGGTCGTTCACGTCCTTGCGAGCGAAGCGAAGCAATCCAGGGTCGCGACATGCCCCCGAACGTCGCGCTGCCCTGGGTCACTTCCCTTCGCTCGTGATGACGGAGGTTCGGCCTTCATGCGAGCCGATCACGCGATCGTCTTGCATCGGTTCACAGCCGCCGCAACGCCACGCTCTCGATCCGGTGGCTCGCGCCCTTGGTGAGGATCAGGCTCGCCCGCTGGCGCGTCGGCACGATGTTCTCGCGCAGGTTCGGCAGGTTGATCGTGGTCCAGAGCCGGTCGGCGATGTCGAGCGCCTCGGATTCCGGGATCTCAGCGTATTTCCGGAAGTAGGAGCGCGGGTCGCGGAAGGCGGTCTGGCGCAGCTTCATGAAGCGGGTGACGTACCAGCGGTGCAGGTCGTCCTCGTGGCCGTCGAGATAGATCGAGAAGTCGAAGAAGTCGGAGACGAACGGGATCGCGGTGCCGTCGCGCGGCAGGCGGGCGGGCTGGAGCACGTTCAGGCCCTCGACGATCAGGATGTCGGGGCTCTCCACCACCCGCTCCTCCCCGGGCACCCGGTCGTAGACGAGGTGCGAGTAGAGCGGCGCGGTCACGCGCTTGTGGCCGGCCTTCACGTCGTGGAGGAAGCGCAGCAGCGCGGCGGTGTCGTAGCTCTCGGGAAAGCCCTTGCGCTCCATCAGGCCGTTGGCGGCGAGCTCGGCGTTGGGCAGCAGGAAGCCGTCGGTGGTGACGAGGTCGACCTTCGGGGTGTTGGGCCAGCGCGCCAGCAGGGCGGTCAGGATGCGGGCGGTGGTCGACTTGCCCACCGCCACCGAGCCGGCGAGCCCGATGATGTAGGGCGCCTTGGTCTCGCGCTCGGCCATGAGGAAGCGCTGCGTCGCCTTGAATAGCCCCTGGGTCGCCGCGACGTAGAGGGCGAGCAATCGGGACAGCGGCAGGTAGATCGCCACCACCTCCTCGACCGAGATCGGGTCGTTGATCGATTGCAGCCGCTCCAGATCCTCCTGCTTGAGGGTGAGCGGCGTGTCGGCGCGCAGCTGAGCCCATTCCTCGCGGCTGAAGCGGCGATAGGGCGAGAGCCCGGCCGACGCTTCGAGGATCGCCTCGACCGTGCCGGGCAGCGCGGCCGCGTTCACGCGTGGCGCCTCGCGGCCTTCTCGGCGATGCCGCTCTGGGCGGTGCGCCGCTCCAGTTCGGCCATCACGGCGTCGAGTTCGACGCCGCCGGCCCGGAGCAGCACCACGAGGTGGTAGAGTACGTCCGCAGCCTCGTTCCGCAGGCCGGTCTTGTCGCCCTGCACGGCCGCGATCGCCGCCTCCACCGCCTCTTCGCCGAGCTTCTTGGCCGCCTTGGCGGGTCCCTCGGACAGGAGCTTGGCGGTGTAGGAGGTGGCCGGATCGGTCCCGGCGCGGCTCGCCACGAGGGCGGCGAGGTCGGCGAGCGTGTAGGCGGTCATGAAGCGATCTGCATGTTACGACGGCCCCTTATACAGATCAGGGCCGGATTTCGGCAGGAAACTGCGCCAGGGCCGCCCTGCGGGCAAGCGGAGCGGGTGAAGGCCGCCCGGCTTTGTCCGGGTCTCACCCGTTCGGCAGGTGCCGCGCCAGCGCCTCCAGCACGGCCATGCGCACGGCGACGCCCATCTCGACCTGCTCGCGGATCAGCGATTGCGCCCCGTCGGCGATCTCCGAAGAGATCTCGACGCCGCGGTTCATCGGGCCGGGATGCATCACCAGGGCGTCGGGCTTGGCCAGCGCCAGCTTCTCCGCATCGAGGCCGAAATAGCGGAAATACTCCTTCACGGAGGGCACGAACGAGCCGTTCATGCGCTCCCGCTGGAGGCGCAGCATCATCACGATGTCGCAGCCCACCAGACCCTTGCGCATGTCCGTGAAGGTCTCGACACCGAAGCGCTCGAGTCCGGCGGGCAGCAGCGTCGAGGGGGCGATCAGGCGGACCCGCGCCCCCATCGCCTGCAGCAGGATGATGTTGGAGCGCGCCACACGCGAGTGCAGGACGTCGCCGCAGATCGCCACCTGGAGCCCCTCGATCCGGCCCTTGTTGCGCCGGATCGTCAACCCGTCGAGCAGCGCCTGGGTCGGATGCTCGTGGGCGCCGTCGCCGGCATTGACCACCGCGCAGTCGACCTTGCGGGCGAGGAGATGGACCGCGCCGGCCGATTCGTGACGGACCACGATGATGTCGGGCCGCATGGCGTTCAGCGTCGCGGCGGTGTCGATCAGGGTCTCGCCCTTCTTCACCGAGGACGAGGCAACCGACATGTTCATGACGTCGGCGCCGAGGCGCTTGCCGGCGAGTTCGAAGGACGATTGCGTCCGCGTCGAGGGCTCGAAGAACAGGTTGATCTGCGTGCGTCCACGCAGGGTCGTGCGCTTCTTCTCCACCTGCCGCGAGATGTCGACGGCAGATTCGGCGGCGTCGAGGAGGACCTCGATGTCGGGCCGGGTCAGGCCCTCGATGCCGAGGAGGTGCCGGTGCGGGAAGGCCGGGGGCGCGGGCGTCGTCATGATGAGGCCCGGGTGTAGGTGCGGCGCGCCCGGGGGGCAAGGCTGTGTCGCAGACATCGTTCTATCCGCGGCGTGTGCCCCTTCCCAAAATAGCCTCGGACGACATGGTTTTGAGGCCCCGGCTGGCTCAATCGGCGGCAGGAGGATGCGCCCCCTCTCCCTTGCGAGAGGGGGCGCGTTGCGCTCCGTCATCAACCGTGTGCTCCCATGGGTGCAGCCGTGTTCCGAGGGGAGGCTAAGGGGCGGCTGCGGCGTTTTTTGCCGGCCGATGGTAACCGGCGCGACCCGCGCCACGTATTGGCCCGAACGGTCGGGAGCCGTACCGCTTCCGGCCCCGCGCCGCATGACCGGGATCCTGACGCTTGGCCGCCTCCCCTGCCCTCGAAGCCCCCGAGGCCGTCGACCGGCAGGGGCGCCGCTGGTTCTATCGACACCCGCTGGTGATCCGGCTGGCGCACTGGATCAACGCCGCGGTGCTGCTTGTGCTGCTGATGAGCGGCCTGCAGATCTTCAACGCCCACCCGGCGCTCTACTGGGGCGCGACCTCGACCTTCGACACCCCGGCGCTCGCCATCACGAGCAATCAGGGCCGCGACGGCGAGACCCGCGGCGTCGTGACCGTCGGCACGCACAGCTTCGACACGACCGGCGTGCTCGGCCTGTCCCGGGACGGCGGCACCGAGACGGAGCGGGCTTTCCCGTCCTGGGCGACGCTGCCGGCCGACCAGGATCTCGCCACCGGGCGGCGCTGGCACTTCTTGTTCGCGTGGCTGCTGGTGATCAACGGCGCCGGCTATCTCCTCTACGGTCTGTTCAGCGGCCAGCTCCGCCGCCGGCTGATCCCGGACGGCGACCAGATCCGCGACTTCGGCGGATCCGTGAAGGAGCATCTGCTGCTGCGCTTCCCCGAGGGCACGGAGGCCAAGCGCTACAACGTCATCCAGAAGCTCACCTATCTCGTACTGGTGCTGGGCCTGCTGCCCGCGATGGTGCTCGCCGGGCTCGCCATGTCGCCCGGAATGGACGCCGCCTGGCCCTGGCTGACGGAGCTGTTCGGCGGCCGGCAATCGGCGCGCAGCGTCCACTTCATCGCCGCCGGCCTGATCGTGCTGTTCGTGGTCGTCCACGTGGTGCTCGTGGTGGTCTCCGGCCTCGTCAACAACATGCGCGGCATGATCACCGGCTGGTTCAGCCTCGGCCGTGACCGGGAGACCGCGCGATGATCCTTCACCGCCGCAAGCTCCTCACCGCCGGCGCCGGCCTGATGGGCACCGCACTGCTCGGCGGCTGCGACCGGTTCGCCGGGACCGACTCGGGGCAGCGCGCCCTCAAGCTCGGCGAGGACGCCAACCTGTATGTCCAGCGCCTGCTGATGGCGCCCGCGACCCTGGCGCGGGAATTCCCGGCCGCGATGATCTCGCCCTGGTTCAAGCCGAACGGCTCCATCGATCCGCCGGACCGGGCCTATCGCACACTCGCGGCGAACAGATTCGCCGACTTCAAACTCACCGTCGACGGGCTGGTCGGGACCCCGCTGTCGCTCAGCCTCGCGGATCTGCGCGCCCTCCCGTCGCGGACGCAGATCACCCGCCACGATTGCGTCGAGGGCTGGAGCTGCATCGGGCAATGGGCCGGGGTGCCCCTCGCCGAGGTGCTGAAGCGGGCCGGGCTCAAGCCGCAGGCGCGCTACGCGGTGTTCCACTGCGCCGACACGCTGGAGTTCGAGGCGGGACCCAAGGGTGGGGGCAAGGGGCGCGGCCAGGGAGCGTCCCTGTGGCGCCCGACCCATCCGGGCGCGGTCCGCGAGGCCTACGTCCAGCTCGCTGCCGCCGCCGACGATTGGGGCGGCCCGGCCACAGCCACCGATGCCCCCAAGACCGATGCCCCCAAGATCGATGCCCCCACGGACGATTGGGGCCAGGGCAGCCCGGCCCCGGAGCCTGAGCAGGCGGGGATCCCGATCCGCTACTACGAGAGCATCGACCTCTACGATGCCTTCAACCCGCAGACGATCTTGGCCTACGACCTCAACGGCAAGTCGCTGCCGGTCTCGAATGGCGCGCCCCTGCGCCTGCGGGTCGAGCGCCAGCTCGGCTACAAGCAGGCCAAGTACGTGATGCGAATCGAGATGGTGGAATCGCTCGGGGGCATCGGCCAGGGCAGCGGCGGCTACTGGGAGGATCGCGGCTACGAGTGGTACGCGGGGATCTGAGCGCTCGGTGCGGCGTCTCCCCGCGCTCGCATTCCGCCAGGGTCTGACTGCGCGTGGCCGGATGGTCGGCGACCGCCCTCGCGTGCCGTTCATGCAAGCCGCCCGCGCGGCTTACGACGAGTCCCTCCGACGACGCTTGCGTCACCGACCCCATTTGACAACCCGCCGCCCGTGACCCACTTGTCCCCGGCGCGCGGCCCCGGCCCGACGGCGGGCTCATGTCCCACGCGAATTGCGATCAGAATTCGTCCGTCGCGCTCAGGTCCCGTCAGGGGCAGAGGTCTGAATGAAAGTCGTCGTCGTCGAGTCGCCGGCCAAAGCCAAGACTATCAATAAGTATCTCGGCCGCGACTATGAAGTCATCGCCTCCTTCGGGCATATCCGAGACCTGCCGGCCAAGGACGGCTCCGTGGATCCCGAACAGGATTTCCACATGGTCTGGGAGCTGGCCGACCGCGGGGCGAGCCGGGTCTCCGAGATCGCCAAGGCGGTCAAAGGCGCCGACAGGCTGATCCTCGCCACCGACCCCGACCGTGAGGGCGAGGCGATCTCCTGGCACGTGCTGGAGGCGCTCACCGCCCGAAAGGCCCTCAAGGGCATCCCGGTCGAGCGCGTGACCTTCAACGCCATCACCAAAGCCTCGGTCGAGGCGGCGATGCGCAAGCCGCGGGAGATCGACCAGGCGCTGGTCGACGCCTATCTGGCGCGCCGGGCGCTCGACTACCTCGTCGGCTTCAACCTGTCGCCGGTCCTGTGGCGCAAGCTCCCGGGCGCCCGCTCGGCCGGGCGCGTGCAGTCGGTGGCGCTCCGCCTCGTCGTCGAGCGCGAGATGGAGATCGAGCGGTTCAAGCCGCGCGAGTACTGGACGCTCATCGCCACGCTGACGACCGCCGACGGCGCGATATTCGAGGCCCGCCTCGTGGGCGCCGACGGCAAGCGGATCCAGCGCCTTGACGTCGGCTCCGGCGACAAGGCGGCCGCCTTCAAGCGCGACCTGGAACTCGCGACCTTCCATGTGGCGAGCGTCGAGGCGAAGCCCGCCAAGCGCCACCCGCAGCCGCCGTTCACGACCTCGACCCTGCAGCAGGAGGCCTCGCGAAAACTCGGGATGGCGCCGGCCCAGACCATGCGGGTCGCCCAGCGCCTCTACGAGGGCGTCGATGTCGGCGGCGAGACGGTCGGCATCATCACCTACATGCGGACCGACGGCGTCGACATGGCGCCGGAGGCGATCCAGGACGCCCGCCGGGTGATCGGCAAGGAGTTCGGCGACCGCTACGTGCCCGACGTGCCGCGCAAGTACAGCGTCAAGGCCAAGAACGCCCAGGAGGCCCACGAGGCGGTGCGGCCGACCGACATGGGCCGCCTGCCGAAGGCGGTGGCACGGCACTTGGAGCCCGAGCAGGCCAAGCTCTACGACCTGATCTGGACCCGCACCATGGCGAGCCAGATGGAATCGGCCGAGCTGGAGCGGACCACCGTGGACGTCACCGCGAAGGTCGGCCCCCGTCAGATCGACCTGCGCGCCACCGGCCAGGTGGTGAAGTTCGACGGCTTCCTGACCCTCTACCAGGAGGGCAAGGACGACGAGGAGGACGAGGAGAGCCGCCGCCTGCCGCCGATGAAGGCCGGCGACCCGCTCACCCGCGAGCGGATCAGCTCGACCCAGCACTTCACCGAGCCGCCGCCGCGCTATTCCGAGGCGAGCCTCGTGAAGCGCATGGAAGAGCTCGGCATCGGCCGGCCCTCGACCTACGCCGCTGTCCTCCAAACCCTGCGGGATCGCGAATACGTCAAAATCGAAAAGAAGCGGCTGCAGCCGGAGGATAAGGGGCGGCTCGTCACGGGCTTCCTGGAGAGCTTCTTCCGGCGCTACGTCGAGTACGATTTCACGGCCGACCTGGAGGAGCAGCTCGACCGCGTCTCCAACGCCGAGATCGACTGGCGGTCGGTGCTGCGCGACTTCTGGCGCGATTTCTCCGCGGCGATCGGCGAGACCAAGGAGCTGCGCGTCACCGACGTGCTGGAGGCGCTGAACGGTCTGCTCGGGCCGCACATCTTCCCCGACCGGGGCGACGGCGCGAACCCGCGGACCTGCACGGTCTGCGGGACCGGACAGCTGTCGCTGAAACTCGGCAAGTTCGGGGCCTTCATCGGCTGCTCGAACTACCCGGAATGCAAGTACACCCGCCAGCTCTCGGCCTCGGGCGTCGACGGCGAAGGGGACGGCTCCTCGGCCGAGGGTGGCCAGCCCGGCGTGCGGGTGCTCGGCAACGATCCCAAGACCGGCCTGCCGGTGACGCTCCGCGACGGCCGGTTCGGGCCGTTCCTGCAACTCGGCGAGGCCTCCACCGAGAAGGGTGCGGAGAAGCCGAAGCGCTCGTCGCTGCCGAAGGGGCTCAGCCCCTCGGCGGTGGATCTGGAGAAGGGGCTGGCGCTGCTGGCGCTGCCCCGCGAGGTGGCGCGCCACCCCGAGACCGGCGAGCCGATCCTGGCCAATCTCGGCCGCTTCGGACCCTACGTGCAGCACGGGAAGACCTACGCCAACCTCGGCAAGGACGACGACGTGCTGGAGATCGGCGGCAACCGCGCCATCGACCTGATCGTCGCCAAGGAGCAGGGCGGCGGTCGCGGCCGTCCGGCCGCCGATCCCGGCCGGCCGCTCGGCACGGACGCGGCGAGCGGGCGCGACCTCGTGGTCAAGGCCGGCAAGTACGGGCCCTACGTCACCGACGGCGAGGTGAACGCCACGCTGCCGAAGACCATGAACGCCGAGGCGCTGACGCTCGACGAGGCCATCGCCCTGGTCAACGCCAAGCGGGCCTCGGGCGGCGGTAAGCCGGCCAAGCGCGGGGCGGTTCGCAAGACATCCGCGCGCGCTGCGAGCGGCGACAAGCCGGCGGCCAAGAAGACGGCTGCGAAGAAGCCTGCGGCGAAGAAGGCCCCGGCGAAGAAGACGGGCGCCGGCTGACGCCCTCGGTCATCGGTGCTCTCCGTGTCTGAAAGGTGGCCGAGCCCGGGCGCGCCGACGCGGCGACCGGGCGTATTCTGCCTGCGCAGAAAGCCTCGCCCGGCGGCTCAGACCAGATACGTGATGGTCGCCGCCAGGGCCGTCGCGAAGGTCGCCAGGGCGATCGTGGTGGAATTCACAAGGGCTCGGCCGGGGGGCATACCGGCGGCATCGTCGTCGCAGCCGAAGGCAGCACCGGCCGCGTGCTCGAAGCGGATCAACGTCAGGCGGCGGGCCTCGATCGCGGCATCGCTCATGGACTGCGCCTCCCTGACCACGGTCAAGATTAATCTGCGCCACCAACGTCGATCGTCCCGTTCCGTTCCGGTGGCGGCCTTTGGGTGCCGGACGGGCGGGTCACGGGAAAGCCTTAACCCATCGTTGTGCAACGTCGTGATGACGGACGGCCCTGCCCGGCCGGGACTCGATAGCCCTCGGGCTCTCGCTCGCGGCGGCGCAGCATGCGATGGTGCGGTCACGTCGCCCGAGGGCGAACGGCTTTGATGTTTATGATTTGTTCCGCTATCGTGCGGGGATGAAGGCGCATGCATCACGATCCCAGAACCGTCTGCGGGAATCCGAGCCGGCCGATGCGGCGCGTCCGCGGGGGCCGCGCGTGAGCGATCCGGCCCGCGACCTGTTCGGGCCGGGCGGCAAGGCGGCCGCCCCGGCATCTCCGTCTCGCGCGCCGGAGCCGCGCCGGCGCCTGGACGCCACGGCCTCGGTGACGGCGCTGGCCGCGGCCGAGCCCGATTCCGGCTACACGGCCTCCGATATCGAGGTGCTGGAGGGGTTGGAGCCGGTCCGGCGCCGCCCCGGCATGTATATCGGCGGCACCGACGAGCGGGCGCTGCACCACCTCTTCGCCGAGGTGATCGACAATTCCATGGACGAGGCGGTGGCGGGCCACGCCAGCTTCATCGAGGTGGAGCTGGAGGAGACCGGCGCCCTCGTGGTCACCGACAACGGCCGCGGCATCCCGGTCGACCCGCATCCGAAATTCCCCGGCAAGTCGGCGCTGGAGGTCATCATGACCACGCTGCACGCCGGCGGTAAGTTCGACTCGAAGGTCTACGAGACCTCGGGCGGCCTCCACGGCGTCGGCATCTCCGTGGTGAACGCGCTCTCCGACCTGCTTGAGGTCGAGGTGGCGCGCAACCAGACCCTCTACCGCCAGACCTTCTCGCGCGGCCATGCGCAGGGGTCCCTGGAACTGGTGGGCCGGGTGCAGAACCGGCGCGGCACCCGGGTCCGCTTCCACCCCGACGCGCAGATCTTCGGCTCGCTGAAGTTCGACCCGCGCCGCCTGTTCAAGATGGCGCGCTCGAAGGCCTACCTGTTCGGCGGCGTCGAGATCCGCTGGCGCTGCGCCCCCGCCCTCCTCGAGGGGCTGGAGGGCGTACCGGCGGAGGCCGTTCACCGCTTCCCCGACGGCCTGCGCGACTATCTCGCCCGGGACATCGACGGCAAGGACCTGGTCACGGAGGCGATGTTCGCCGGCAAGATCACCAAGCCGGGCTCGCACGGGTCGCTGGAATGGGCGGTGGCCTGGATGGTCACCGAGGACGGGTTCTCGCATTCCTACTGCAACACGATCCCGACGCCGGAGGGCGGCACCCACGAGGCCGGCCTGCGGGTCGCCCTGCTGCGGGGCCTGCGCGAGCATGCCGAGCGGGTGAACCAGGCCAAGCGCATGACCGCCGTCACCACCGACGACGTCATGGCGACCTGTGCGTCGATGCTGTCGGTCTTCATCCGGGAGCCCGAGTTCCAGGGCCAGACCAAGGACAAGCTCGCCACCGTCGAGGCGCAGCGCATCGTCGAGACGGCGGTGCGCGACGCCTTCGATCATTGGCTCGCCGCCTCCCCGGCCCAGGCCAACAAGGTTCTCGACTGGGTGATCGACCGGGCCGAGGAGCGCCTGCGCCGGCGCCAGGAGAAGGAGGTCGCCCGCAAGAGCGCGACCCGCAAGCTCCGCCTGCCCGGCAAGCTCGCCGACTGCTCGGCCGCCGGCACTGCCGGCTCCGAGATCTTCATCGTCGAGGGCGATTCCGCCGGCGGCTCGGCCAAGCAGGCCCGCGACCGGGCGACCCAGGCGATCCTCCCCTTGCGCGGCAAGATCCTCAACGTCGCCTCGGCGAGCCGGGACAAGCTCGGCGCCAACCAGTTGATCTCGGACCTCACCCTGGCGCTCGGCTGCGGCACCGGCACGGCGTTCCGCGAGGCGGACCTGCGCTACGACAAGGTGATCATCATGACGGACGCCGACGTCGACGGCGCCCACATCGCCTCGCTGCTGATCACCTTCTTCTACCGGCAGATGCCGAAGCTGATCGACCGCGGGCACCTCTACCTCGCGATCCCGCCGCTCTACCGGCTGCAGCAGGGCTCGAAGGTGGCCTATGCCCGCGACGACGCGGACCGGGAGCGGATCACCAAGACGGTGTTCAAGGGCGGCAAGGTCGAGATCGGGCGGTTCAAGGGCCTGGGTGAGATGATGCCGGCCCAGCTCAAGGAGACCACCATGGACCCGAAGAAGCGCACGCTCCTGCGCGTCGCGGTCTTGGACGAGGCCCGGGAATCCACTGGCGACACGGTCGAGCGCCTGATGGGCAACAAGCCGGAGGCGCGCTTCGCCTTCATCAGCGAGCGCGCGGCCTTCGCCGAGGGGGCCGATCTCGACATCTGAGAACGCGGCATCGGCGCGGCTCCTGTCGCGCCGGGCGGTGGGCCTGCGCGAGAGGCTGCGACGGCGTCGGCAGCCTATCGCGGCGCGGCGAGCGCCTTGGCCGGGTCGAAGGGTTGGGCGGCCGCCACCGTGTCGGTGCTCAGGGTGAGGATCGCCGAGTACCGCTCGCCGCCGGGCCGCAGGACCACGGCTCCGGGCTCCACCGCGATGACCTTGCTGCCGAGGCCGAGGAACCCGCCGACGTCGATCACCACCGCCTTCAGTATTCCGCCATCGGTGATCAGAAGGTCGTCGATCTTACCGACGCTGTCGCCGGCGGCGTTGCGCACCGGCACGCCGATCATCTTGGTGGCCAGGAAGGCGACGGGCTTGAGCCCCTGACGCTTGGCGGCTTCCTCGGCGCTCGCCGCCTCCATCAGCCGGCCGGTCCCTTTGCCGTCCGTGGAGGTGCCCGGCCCCGTGCCCGGCAGGACCGTACCCTTGCCGATCACGGTCGCGTCCTGCGCACCGGCCGGTGCGTTCGCCAGACAGAGGGCTGCGAGGGACAGAAGAAGAACTCGGCTTCGCATCGCGGATCGCTCCCGAGCGCCCGGTCCCTGCGTCGGATGTCTCCGGGGCGCCGCGATCTCAATCCCGGGCCGCGACGACGGTTCCGGCTTCCCCTGTCGCACCCGGCCGGAGGCCCGAACATGCGAAAGGGCTCGGCCTTCCGGCCGAGCCCTTCCACCGCACAGAGCCGGTCGTGCCGGCTCCGCCGTTCGATCTTAGTACGAGCCGAACTTGTAGTTCAGGCCGGCGCGGACGACGGCGAACTCGGTCTTGGCGGCGGCGCCGTTGAGGTAGGCGGTGCCGTTCGGGGCCAGCAGGTTGCCGTAGAACAGGCCGCCGGCCGAGTTCTTCTGACGGTCGAGGCTGACGTACAGGCCTTCGACCTTCAGCGTGACGGCCGAGGAGCGGAAGAAGTTCAGGAACGAGTCGGTGGGCAGAGCGTACTCGACGCCGCCGCCGGCGGCCCAGCCGGTGCGGAAGCTGTCGCGGAAGCGGTTGCCAGCGAAGTTCTGGTCGTCCTGGCCCGAGCCGTAGGCGAAGCCGCCGGTGCCGTACACGAGGGTGCGGTCGAAGGCGTAGCCGAGGCGGCCACGCACGGTGCCGAAGTAGTCGAGGCCGTTGCCGCTGGTGGCGACGAAGGCGCGCGGGGGAGCGAAGGCGATGCCGGTGGTGCCGCCGAAGGCGTAGTTCTGAGTGGCGTTGGCGCGGCGGGCGAAGTCGACGTACTGGGCGTCGGCCTCGAAGCCGATCACGACACCGGAGCCCGGCGTGAACTGGTAGTTGTAGCCGATCTGGGCGCCGCCCGAGAAGCCGTCGTTGTTGCTGCGGTTGTTGACGCTGACGACGCCGGCGGTGCCGGGCGAGTTGATCAGCGAGCCGGCCGGCAGGGCGTAGTTGCTGGTGTTGCGGCTGCTGGCGTCGAAGCCGTAGCCGGCGTTCACACCGACGTAGAAGCCGGTCCAGGTGAACACCGGCACCGGCGTGAACACCGGCGGCGGCGCGGCGCGGCGCGGCAGGTCGGCGGCGGACGCCGCGGCAGTCAGGCCGGCGAGGACGGTGGATGCGAGGAGAAGCTTCTTCATGATGGTGTCGGTCCTGGGGTTAGCTTGAGCCGGCAGCCTTCTAGGCGCTCTCGGATGGCGGGTCTGTCGCTTTCCTGCAACAAGCCTCCTCAGACTAGGTCGATCCCGTCAACGAAAGATGAAGACTAACAGACCCTCTGCTCGAGCAGCCGCCTCGATTGCGGTCTGGGATGCCGTCGGGACACCTGGAAAAGCGAGGGCGACTACCTGAGTTGCGGGTCATGCATATTCTGAAACGCCCCCGCGGCCTGCCCGAGATCATTCAATGTCTCCGAAGGGGCAGAAAGAGGGAGGCGTTTTATTCCGGCACAACTTTCGCCGCGGTGCGGGGCCGTCGTAAGCGGTCGGTTAACCCTGTTCTCCGATGGTTCTGGGATGAGAGCCGGCCCCCACCCGGCGGAGACAGCCGTCCATGCAAAGCCCTGACGACCGGAGCCGGACGACCTTCGGCAAGCGCCGGGCGCCGGACGCCGTCCCCGACCTCCCTGTCCGGCGGGAGGCCCGTGTCCGGTCGGGCAGGACCGCCGGCCCCCTCCCCTGGGCGCTCCGCATGGCCGGGATCGTCGGAATCGTGGGCGTGATCGTCGCCTACCAGCTCGCGCGCCTGAACCGGCCGGACGTGGTCGCCCTCGCGACCGCGACGTCGTTGAGCGATCCCGAGACGACGGGTGCCATCGCCTCCGCCCGGGTCACCCGCCTTGACCCCTGCGGGCTCCCCGCGACCGACCCGCTTCGGCCCTGATCACGCGGAATTTGGCGGCGGATCCCTTGTGTGTGATAGCGTCTCGCCGACATTGCGAGATTGACAAGTCGCGCCAAGGCCCTAACTGACAGAAACCACGCGCCCCGCGGCCCCGGGAGCGTCCGATCGCCCCGCGTGAGCCTTTCCCAGCCGTTGCCGCGACGGTGTCCTTCGCGCCGGCCGGGCGCGCAACGGTTCCTGAACGCAAATGCCTTTTTCCGACCTGGGACTGAGCGAGAAAGTCCTGAACGCCGTCGAAGCGGCGGGTTACACCGAGCCGACGCCGATCCAGGCCGAGGCCATCCCCCATGTGCTGGCACGCCGCGACGTCCTCGGCATCGCCCAGACCGGCACCGGTAAGACTGCGGCCTTCACGCTGCCGATGCTGACCCTCTTGGAGAACGGCCGCGCCCGCGCCCGGATGCCGCGCACGCTGATCCTGGAGCCGACGCGCGAACTGGCCGCCCAGGTGGTCGAGAATTTTGATCGCTACGGCACCAACCACAAGCTCAACGTCGCGCTGATCATCGGCGGCGTGTCCTTCGCCGATCAGGATGCCAAGCTGATGCGCGGCACGGACGTGCTGATCGCCACGCCGGGCCGCCTCCTCGATCATTTCGAGCGCGGCAAGCTCCTGCTCACCGGCGTGGAGCTGCTGGTCATCGACGAAGCCGACCGCATGCTCGACATGGGGTTCATTCCCGATATCGAGCGCATCGTCAAAATGGTGCCGTTCACCCGGCAGACCCTATTCTTCTCCGCGACCATGCCGCCTGAGATCGAGCGGCTGGCGGACATGTTCCTGCACAATCCCCAGCGGGTCGAGGTCGCTCGTCCCGCCTCGACGGCCACGACCATCACCCAGCGCCTGGTCGCGACCGGCGCAGAGGGGCATGCCAAGCGCGAGCGCCTGAGGGACTTGATCCGCGGCGAGGCGGAACTCAAGAACGGCATCATCTTCTGCAACCGCAAGCGCGACGTCGCGCTGCTGCAGAAGTCGCTGGTCAGCCACGGCTTCGACGCCGCCGCCCTCCACGGCGATATGGACCAGCGGGCGCGCACCGCGGCCCTGGATGCGTTCCGCAACGGCGAGACCGCCCTCCTGGTGGCCAGCGACGTGGCGGCGCGCGGCCTCGACATCCCTGCGGTCAGCCACGTCTTCAACTTCGACGTGCCGCATCACCCAGAGGATTACGTCCACCGGATCGGCCGCACCGGTCGCGCCGGCCGGAGCGGCGCGGCCTTCACGCTGGTCGCTCCCGAGGATACCCGCTCCCTCGGCGCCATCGAAGCGCTGATCGGCCAGCCGGTGCCCTGGCTGGACGGCGATCTGACGACGGTGGCCGAGTCGTCCGGCGATACCGCCACGCGTCACCGCGGCCGGTCGGGCGAGAGCCGGCGCGGTCCGCGCTCCACGAAGGCCGGCACCGCCCGGGGCGTCAAGAGCACCGGAGATGCCGAGGCAGCACCCCGCGAGCGCTCGAAGGCGCGGGCCAGCCGCGCTGGATCGGCCGCGCCGCGATCCGAGAGCCGCCCGGAAAGCCGTCCCGAGGCGCGTACCGAGCGGCGCCCCGACAGCCGCGCGACGTCACGCGGCGGCGAGGCCGGGCGCGAGGAGCGTGGGCGCCGGATCGAGGCGGACGGGGATACGCCGGTCGGCCTGGGCGCGCACGTCCCGGCTTTCTTGCTTCGACCAGTCTTGGCGAAGAAGGAGAAGTAACAAAGGTCCCTTCGGGCTTAACTGTCCGGCTACCAGACAGTCGTATATCAGGTCAGGGCTGCGGCGCAGGCGCGTCGGTCGCCCCGGACCACGGGATACGGATGAGCCAGGAGACCTATTCGGACCGCGATCGCAGCTTCGCCCTGGCGAAGCGCAGCCACGATCTGATCCGCGATTACGGCCCCTCCGCGACGCCGCGTGCCTACGCGGTGTGGTACGGCTACGTGTCGGGGGAGCTGCCGCTCCTCACCGACGCGGTGAAGCGCCTCACCACCCAGAACGGCTGCCTCACCGAAGGCGATATCGACGACCTGCACGAGACCTATCTCGACGGGCGGCGTCTCGCGAGCACGACCGACGACGTCAGCCGCGTGGTGCTCGGCGAGATCGCGGCGGTGACGGAGATCCTGGACCTGTCGCTGGGCTCGACGGCACAGTACAGCGAGTCGCTGCGCGGCGTGGCCCAGGACCTCTCGCAGGGCCTTCCGAGCCGGGCTCGGTTCGGCGAAATCGTCGCGACGCTGGTCGCGACGACCCGGGAGGTTGCCGCCAACAACCGGATCCTTGAAGCGCGCATGCGCGAGACCCGCACCGAGATCGAGACCCTGCGCGAGAAGCTGGAGGCGACCCGGCGCGAGAGCTTGACCGACGCCCTGACCGGCCTGGCCAACCGCAAGCATTTCGAGGAAAGCCTCAAGGCGGCCATGGAGGCCGCGCGGGCGCGCACCACCCCGATGAGCCTGATCATCCTCGACATCGACTTCTTCAAGCGCTTCAACGACCTGTACGGCCATCTCACGGGCGATCAGGTCCTGCGGCTCGTGGCGATCGTGATGCGGGAGAATGCCGGGAAGCAGGCGCAGCTGGCCCGGTTCGGCGGCGAGGAGTTCGGCATCATCCTCCCCGGGGTCGAACGGACCGCGGCCAAGCAGGTGGCCGAGACGGTTCGCGCCAGTGTCATGGGTCGCGAACTGGTGAAGCGCTCGACCGGCGAGTCGCTCGGTAAGATCACGATTTCCCTCGGCGTTGCGGTGCTGCGCCCGGGCGACACGCCGGCCTCGCTGATGGAGCGGGCCGACCTATGCATGTTCGCGGCCAAGCGCGCGGGCCGCAACCGCGCCTTCGACGACACGTCCGAGTCGTTGTCGCAGGTGGCGTAGGCGGGCTTCGCAGACGCGGTCTCTGCCGGGTCTGCGGATTGTCCCGCCGGGAGCGTCCGCCGCTCATCGGCGGCAAGCCCGCCATCCGCGGCACGAGGCCGTCTTTGCCGGATGCGGCGCGCGAGCCCCATTCCCGCCGGGGCGATGCGCCCGATACGTCCGAGCGGCTATCGCCCGTCGCGAACCGGAGCGTGCCGAGGCCGCGCCCGCTCAGCGGCGGACGCCCCTCGGGAATTCTCTCAGGCCGGCGCGGCCAGGCGGTCCGCGGAGACCGGCGTGATCGCCACCGACTCCCCGCAGCCGCAGGCCGAGGTCTGGTTCGGATTGTTGAACACGAACTGAGACGCCAGCTTGTTGGTGGTGAAGTCCATCTCGGTGCCGAGGAGGAACAGCACCGCTTTCGGGTCGACGAACACGCGCACGCCGCGATCCTCGACCACGTCCTCGCCGGGCTTGACCGCCTCGGCATATTCCATCGTGTAGGACATCCCGGCACAGCCGCCGTTCCGGACGCCGACGCGGAGACCGGCGATCGGCCGGTCGGCCTCCGCCATGATCGCCTTGATCCGATCGGCGGCACGATCGGTCAGCGAGAGAACCTTGAAGCTAGCGGACATCGTCACCCTCCCGCCCATCCGGGTTCAAGGCCCGGGGACGCGCATTCTGACAGGCCTAAGATAAGCATTGGGTGAAGCCCGGTCCACCGCGCCCGGGTCACACCGCCCCGGCAATCGCCGCCTCAGGCCGCATCGCCGGTCAGGCGCGCGAAGGCCGCGAGATCGACATTGCCGCCGCTGATCACCACGCCGACACGCTTGTCCGTCACATCCACCAAGCCGTTCAGCACCGCGGCGGCCGCGAGGCAGCCCGTCGGCTCGACGACGAGCTTCATCCGGCTCGCGAAGAACCGCATGGTTTCGACGAGCTGCGCGTCGGTGACGGTGAGGATCTCGGACACCTGCGCACGGATAATCGCGAAGGTGAGGTCGCCGAGCGCCGTCGATTGCGCCCCGTCGGCGATGGTGCGGGGTACCGGGATCGTGACGATCCGGCCCTCGCGGAACGAGCGCTGGCCGTCATTGCCGGCCTCCGGCTCGACGCCGATCACCCGGCAGCCCGGGGACAGGGCGGCGGCGGCGAGCGCGCAGCCCGCGAGCTGGCCGCCGCCACCGAGGCAGGCCACCAGCACGTCGAGGGGACCCGCCGTCTCGATCAGCTCCTGGGCCAGAGTCCCCTGCCCGGCGATGACGTCGGGGTGGTTGAAGGGCGGGATCAGCGTCAGGCCGCGCGCCTGCCCGATCTCCCGGCCCAATGCCTCACGGTCCTGGGTGTAGCGGTCGTACAGGACCACCTCGGCGCCGTAGCCGCGGGTGGCCGCGATCTTCGCAGCCGGCGCGTCGCCCGGCATGATGATTGTGGCTGGCGTGCCGAGAAGCCGGCTCGCCAGGGCGATCGCCTGGGCGTGGTTGCCGGAGGAATAGGTGATCACCCCCCGGGCGCGGGCCGCCTCCGGCAGGGCGCTGATCGCGTTGTAGGCGCCGCGGAACTTGAAGGCACCGGCCCGCTGCAGGTTCTCCGCCTTGAAGAACAGCTTTGCGCCGGTCATCGCGTCGGCGGTGCGGGACGTCAGGAACGGCGTGCGGTGCGCCACGCCCGCGATGCGCTCCGCCGCGCGCGCCACGTCGGCGTAGGTGGGAAGGGCGCTGGTCGCCTCGACGTGTTCGCCCTGCATCGTGGTCGCGCCTCGCTCGAATCCCCTGCGGCTGTCTCATACGGAGGTTTCGGGCCGGGCGCATCCTGCCGATTCACGCGGGCAAGCGAAGCCATTCGCCCGTTCGCGGCATATCTCCGCAGGAACGCTGGGGGGCGGCATCACTACGGCACTTCACGATGAAAGATGCAGCCCAGAGTAAATGTCTCAGATCATCGTCGAGGTTAATAATCTATACGAGCTTCTACCGGAAACAGCGTCTCCCTGAGGAGACGGTTCGCAGCGGGATAGGTCGGACGAGAGCGGCTGAAATCCCGGGAGGCGCAGCAGATCCAATGCGGGGAACGGCACCCTTATTTTCTCCCATCGGTGCCGAGGCGGGTTTGTGCTGCAGCCCCGGGATGCACTCGCACACCATCATGGCCCGGCTAAAGAACAGCCTGCGAGACCTTGCCGAGGATTTTACGCCTATCCTCATCAAGTGCGAACGACGAAGGATCGAGGTAGGCACAGATCGTGGCCCAGGGATCAATGGGTGTTCGTGAGACACGCCATCGAACCGTTGCTCTACGCCAGGATCGAACCTGATCCTGGGCATTATGCGCATGGATTACTGAACCCGAAGAGACAGATCCAGGCAAACGCCGTCGAACTGTCGACGGTCAATTTTGAGCACGGCCCGGTCCCCATCATATTCGGCTATGCCGGGCTCCAGTTGGCCTTCGACCGTGCGTTCACGGATGCGGGCGAAGATTACGATCGGATGAAAGCGGCGGATTGGCTGGATTGGCCCCTGTGCTTCGGCGTCCGCGTTGTGGATGGCGGTGAATGGGACGCTGCCGATGAGCACGGAGGCATCGATTTCGAGGTCGTCATTGGCTGCCCTACTAGTCGATCACTTCATCGGCCATGGCGACCAGATTTTGCTTGAATTCGAATCCTATGGCCTTCGCCGCTCTCATATTGATGACAAAATGATATTGTCTTGGTTGATATATCGGTATATCTCCAGGCTTATCGCCTCTGAATATCCAGGCAATTTGATCTGCGGCTCGGGTCCAAATATCTGCGATATCCAGGTCGTGAGCCATGAGACCACCTTCGTCAACGTAGGCGCGGTATGGATATAGAGTGGGAATTCGATTATCCTGCGCCAGCTTGACTATGAGTTCTCCGTATGTGCGGTTTTCAGCCGCGCTACTCACCAATATGGCATCCGCCCGCTTCGACGCTTCGGAGAAAGCCTTGGTGTATTCRGCCTCGCCGTGAGGATTTTCAACGGGCGGTCCAATCAGTTCCACGCCTATCTTCAGAGCCGCAGCCTCGACCCCAAGGCCAACTGCTGTCGTCCATGTGG